>NZ_JAOSHO010000608.1 GCF_025917275.1 Pseudomonas agronomica
GGGACCGCACCGAATTCAAGATTTGCTTACAAGGAGAAAGATATGCGTTTAGTTCAGTTCGAATTGAGTCACGGCGAGCGCCGCGTCGGTGTGGTCGACGGCGATCAGGTGCGCGAAGTGCAGGGCGCCAACACGGTGCGCGAGCTGGCGCTGGCGGCCATCGAGGCGGGCGTGAAGCTTGAGCAGCAGGTCAACGGCCTGGACTTGGGGGCGAGCCATGACTATGCGCAATTGCTCGGCGAGCTGCGCATCCTGCCGCCGCTGGATCACCCCGATCCGGCGCATCTGTTGGTCAGCGGCACCGGCCTGACTCACTTGGGCAGTGCCTCGGCCCGGGACAAGATGCACCAGCAGGCCGGCGATGAAAGCGCCATGACCGACACCATGCGCATCTTCAAATGGGGCGTGGAGGGTGGCAAACCCCAGGCCGGGCAGGCCGGCGTGCAACCGGAATGGTTCTACAAGGGTGACGGCAGCATCGTGGTCCGCCCGGGCCATCCGTTCCCGCTGCCACCGTTTGCCGAAGACGCTGGCGAAGAGCCGGAGATCAGCGGCCTGTACGTCATCGGCCACGACGGCAAGCCGTATCGGCTGGGCTTTGCGGTAGGCAACGAATTCTCCGACCACGTCATGGAACGCAAGAATTACCTGTACCTGGCCCATTCGAAACTGCGCAGTTGCAGTTTTGGTCCGGAACTTCGCGTGGGTGAACTGCCTCAACATCTGTCCGGGACCAGTCGTATCCTGCGCAACGGCGAAGTGCTGTGGCAGAACGAATTCCTCAGCGGCGAGGCGAACATGTGCCACAGCCTCGAAAACCTGGAGTTCCACCACTTCAAGTACAGTCAGTTCCTGCGCCCGGGGGACGTGCACGTTCACTTCTTCGGCACCGCGACGCTGTCGTTCGCCGACGGCATCCGCACCCAGCCGGGGGATGTATTCGAGATCAGCCAGGCCGAGTTCGGTGCGCCGCTGGTCAATGGCATTGCCCCGGTGGACGCGGTATTCAATCCGGGTACTATCGGCACACTTTGAAAGGAGACTTGCGATGAACCAGATCCTTGGCCACAACTACATCGGCGGGGCGCGCAGCGCGGCCGGCCAGACTCGCCTGCAGAGCGTCGACGCCAGCACCGGCGAGGCCTTGCCCCATGATTTCGTCCAGGCCACGGCACAAGAAGTCGACGCCGCCGCCAAGGCCGCTGCGGCGGCTTATCCGACCTATCGCAGCCTGAGTGCGGCGCGTCGGGCCGAGTTCCTCGACGCCATCGCCGATGAACTGGACGCCCTGGGCGATGAGTTCGTCGCCGTGGTCTGCCGCGAAACCGCGTTGCCAGCGGCCCGCATCCAGGGCGAGCGCGGTCGCACCAGCGGCCAGATGCGCCTGTTCGCCAAGGTCTTGCGCCGAGGCGACTTCTACGGCGCGCGTATCGACCGCGCCTTGCCGGAGCGCACGCCGCTGCCGCGCCCGGACCTGCGTCAATACCGCATCGGTCTCGGCCCGGTGGCGGTGTTCGGCGCCAGCAACTTCCCGCTGGCATTCTCCACGGCCGGTGGTGACACTGCCGCCGCGCTGGCCGCCGGTTGCCCAGTGGTGTTCAAGGCCCACAGTGGCCACATGGCAACCGCCGAGCACGTCGCCGATGCGATCATCCGCGCCGCCGAAAAAACCGCGATGCCGGCCGGTGTGTTCAACATGATCTACGGCGGGGGCGTTGGCGAATGGCTGGTCAAGCACCCGGCGATCCAGGCCGTGGGTTTCACCGGCTCCCTCAAGGGCGGGCGCGCGCTGTGCGACATGGCGGCGGCACGGCCACAGCCGATCCCGGTGTTCGCCGAAATGTCGAGCATCAACCCAGTGATCGTCTTGCCACAGGCCTTGAAAAACCGTGCCGAGAGCGTTGCCCGTGACCTGACCGCATCGGTGGTGCAGGGCTGCGGTCAGTTCTGCACCAACCCAGGCCTGGTGATTGGCATTCGCTCGCCGGAATTCACTGCCTTCACCCAGCAGGTGGCGACGCTGATCGGCGACCAGGCGCCGCAGACCATGCTCAACGCCGGTACGCTGCAAAGCTACGGCAAGGGCCTGCAGAAATTGCGGGCTCACTCGGGTATCGAACACCTGGCCGGTGGTGAGCAGCAGGGCAATCAGGCCCGGCCGCAATTGTTCAAGGCTGATGCCAGCCTGTTGATCAACGGCGATGAGGCCTTGCAGGAAGAAGTCTTCGGCCCGACCACGGTGTTCGTCGAAGTGGCGGACCAGGCGCAACTGACCGCTGCCTTGAACGGCCTGCACGGCCAGCTCACCGCCACGATGATCGGCGAGCCGGCGGATTTCGAACAGTTCGGTGAACTGACGCCATTGCTGGAACAGAAGGTCGGTCGCATCTTGCTCAACGGCTATCCAACCGGCGTCGAGGTGTGCGATTCGATGGTCCATGGCGGCCCTTATCCAGCGACGTCCGATGCCCGTGGTACCTCGGTGGGCACGCTGGCGATCGATCGCTTCCTGCGTCCGGTGTGCTTCCAGAACTATCCGGACAACCTGTTGCCGGAACCGCTGAAAAACGCCAACCCGCTGGGGATCCTGCGGTTGGTGGATGGGGTGCCGGGGCGCGAGGCGCTTTGAGAGTCAGGCAGTTCCATTGAGGTTGATGGACTGCCGT
>NZ_JAOSHO010000609.1 GCF_025917275.1 Pseudomonas agronomica
AGGCCGGCAAAGACGCTACAAAACCACTGGCTCAAGCCTTGCCAGTAATCTTGCGATACTTCGCCATCAACTGTTCTTCAGTCTCCGGGTGTGCTTCGTCCAGCGGGATGCAATCCACCGGACAGACTTGCTGGCACTGCGGCTCGTCGTAATGGCCGACGCACTGGGTGCACAGGTTCGGGTCGATGACGTAGATCTCTTCGCCTTGGGAAATGGCTTCGTTCGGGCATTCGGGTTCGCAGACGTCGCAATTGATGCAGTCGTCGGTGATGATCAGGGACATGCAGGCTCCTGCCGGGGCATTGGGCCCGGGCATCTGAAAACGTATGGGCGCAATTGTGCCGCATTGGCGAGCGCAGTGCACGCGGGCGCGATGGACTGCGCCGTGCTGCGAGGCGGCTCGCAGCGCCGGCAGGTTATTTCTTGAAGCGCAGGGTCAGCGCGTCGGCCACGGCCGGATGGACGAACTTGGTGATGTCGCCACCCAACGCCGCGATTTCCCGAACCAGGGTCGAGGAAATGAAGGAGTAGCGTTCCGAAGGTGTCAGGAACAGGCTTTCGACGTCCGGCGCCAGTTGCCGGTTCATGTTCGCCAGTTGGAACTCGTATTCAAAGTCCGAGACCGCGCGCAGGCCGCGCAAGAACACATTGGCGTTCTTTTCCTTGGCGAAATGCGCCAGCAGCGTCGAGAAGCCGACCACTTCCACGTTGGGCAGGTGCTTGGTGACCTCGCGGGCCAGTTCCACACGTTGTTCCAGCGGGAACAGCGGGTTTTTCTTCGGGCTGGCCGCGACGGCGATGATCACATGGTCGAACAGGCGCGAGGCGCGTTCGACCAGATCGCCATGGCCCTTGGTAATAGGGTCGAAGGTACCTGGGTACAACACTCGGTTCATCGCGTCGTCCTGGCGGGAGTGCGTTGGGGAGTCGGATGGTATCGCAGCCTTCTCGGTCGGCCAAGTCGGCTGTTGCGTAGAAAAGAACTATAGACGCTGCGAATAGTGCGTATTTTCATGAATTTTTCAGGCGTTCGGCCAGGTTCGACGCCAGTTGAGCGGTCAGTCCATACACCGAAAGCTGTGGATTGGCGCCGATGCTGGTGGGGAACAGCGAGCCGTCGTGGATCGAAAGGTTGCCCAATTGGTGGTGGCGGCCAAGGCTGTCGGTCACGGCTGACCTTGGATCTTCGCCCATGGCGCAGCCGCCCATGACATGGGCACTGCCCAGGCGCGTGCGGTAGAGGGCGAGGTCGAGTCCGTCGATCATCACCCGTGCCTCGGCCAGGGTTTTCACATAACGGGCATCGCTGTGCATCGGCATGACGGCCCTGGCCCCGCCGGCAAACTGAATCTCGGCCATGCTGTGGAACGCTCGGCGCAGCCCGTCCCACGCATAGGGCGAAACCTGATAATCGAGCACCGGCGTGCCGTCGCTGCGCAACTCGACGGTACCGCCGGGGCTGTCGGGGTGAAAGCCATCACGCAGCAACGCCAGCATGGCGTGGGTATGGGGCAGGTGCGCCATGTGCCCGGCATTTTCCGCGCCGAAGCCGCCTAGCAGCGTGGCGGCCAGTGCGGGATGCAAGGGCGGCACTTCCAGCTTGTAGGACATTTTGCCGGTGATACCGTCCTGCCATTGGAAATGATCGGAATAAATCGATTGGGGCGCGCCATAGAACGGGTTGATGACTTCATCGAACTGACCTGCCGACATGTTCACCAAATGCAGGAATGTACGCTTGCCGAGGCGCTCGTGAGGGTCCGGCGCATCGGAGCGCAGCAACAGGGCGGGGCTGTTGATGCCGCCACCGGCTAGCACGTAGTGCCGCGCCTTGACGGTGATGCGTCGCCCGGTCGGTGCCACGCAACGCTCGTCCATGGCTTGGCATTCGAGGCCGACGACGGTGTCGTTCTTGATCGTCAGACGCTCGGCTCGCGCCAGGTAAAGCAGCGCGCCACCCTTGTCCAGCGTGGCAGGTATCGTGGTGACGAGCATCGACTGCTTGGCGTTGGTCGGGCAGCCCATGCCGCAATAACCCAGGTTCCAGCAACCGCGCACGTTGCGCGGGATGACGTGCCAGTTGTAGCCCAATTGCTCGCAGCCCTTGCGGATCACGTCATTGTTGGCGTTGGGAGGAATCAGCCAGGGTGCTACGCCGAGGCGTTGCTCCATGCGCTCGAACCAGGGCGCCATCTCGGCGGGACTGTGGCCCTTTACGTTGTGCTCGGCGGTCCAGTGTTCGAGGGTTTGCGTCGGCGTGCGGAAGCTTGAAGTCCAGTTGATCAGGGTCGTACCGCCCACCGCGCGCCCCTGCAGAATGGTGATGGCGCCGTCCTTGCTCATGCGCCCCAGGCCCTCCTGGTAGAGGCTGGTATAGGCCTGGTCCTCCCGCAGCGTGAAGTCGCTGCTGGTCTTGAGCGGCCCTTCCTCGATCAGTAGCACCTTGTAGCCGGCGGCACTGAGAATCTCCGCCGTGGTACCGCCGCCGGCGCCGCTGCCGATGATCGCCACATCGGCTTCCAGCGTCAGGTCCTCGGCCAGTTGCGCGCCGTTGTAGGTGGTCCAGCCACGGGCGAGGCCTTCGCGGAACGGATCGGGTACGGGCATGTTCGGGGCCTCTTGTTGTGTGTAGGTTGCGAAAGGCCTT
>NZ_JAOSHO010000061.1 GCF_025917275.1 Pseudomonas agronomica
GCTCGCTCCCACAAGGGAAAATGGGTGTGTCAGTTGTGAAGTCGATACAGCGCATTCGCCAGCGCAACATCTTCCAGCCCCAACCCAATGGAACGGAAAAACACATGGCGCTCATAGTTCGGACGCGCGGCCCGTTCGCTCAGCAGATCGGGCAAGTCACCCATGATCTTCGAGGCCTCCCAGCCATGCTGTTCAGCGGCGATCAGCATCTCGCCGGCCGAGCCCGGGGTGGTCTGACGATAGTCGCAGAACACATCCATGTCGTTGAGGCTCTGGGGCGGTACTTCGTGCGCGCGCGGGGCATTGGTGCTGATCGATGTGATCAACGCCGGTTTGCCGAGGGTCCGCGGGTCGAGCACCGCCTTGGCGGATGAGGTGCAGAGCATCACCACATCGGCGTCGTGCAGCGTCGCTTCAAGGGTGTCGGCGATTTGCAGGCGCGGGTCCAGGCCTGTTATCGAGGCAAGTTGTTCTGCCGACCTGGCCTTCAGGCCTGGCGAATAGAGACTGATGGCTTGCCAATCCCGCAGGCCCTTGACGTATTGAATATGCGCCTGGGCCACCGAACCGCTGCCGATCACTGCCAGGCGCTTGGCCTTGAGTGGGGCGAGGGCGTCGACGGCGACAGCGGTGGTGGCGGCAGTGCGGACGGTCGTCAGCTCGGCGGCATCGCACAACAAAAGCGGCTGGCCGGTTTGCATCGACATCAGCAACGTCCAGGCGGTGACCAACGGACCCTGTTCGCGGACGATATAGGGTGAGGTCTTGACCCCGTAGACCTGGTCTTCAGCCAGCACGCCCAGATAGTTGATGAAGTCCCCGGCGCCCTGGGGGAACTCCACCAGCTGCTGGGGCGGCTGCACGGCTTGCCCGACGGCGAGATCGCGGAATAGCTTGCGAAGGATCAGCAGCACATCGACATTTTCGAGCAGCGCCCGGGCCTGGGCTTGGGTCATGACATGAGGCGTGCTGGTCATCGTATGCTCCGGATGCGAGATAAACTAATTTGTCCATTATGGACTTTTAGTTTAATCGGGCAATATCCCAAGGCAAAAAAAAGCGCAGCCTGTATTGGCTGCGCTGATCGTTCCCACGCGTGGGAATGCCTCAATGGACGCTCTGCGTCCGTCTCGATGCTAAGGCCGCTTGCGCTCAACTGGTCGCAACAGATGCGTTGGCGGCATCTCGCAACTGATCTTGCGGCCCAGCAGCGCTTCGATCGACGGCAACTGGTAAGAGTCGTCTTCGCCAGCGAAGCTGATCGAGACGCCCGCGGCCCCGGCGCGACCGGTGCGGCCAATACGGTGCACGTAATCGTCCGGCACTTCCGGCAAGGTGAAGTTGATCACATGGCTGATGCCGTCGATGTGGATACCACGACCGGCCACGTCGGTGGCGACCAGCACGCGGATCTTGCCTTCGCGGAAACCTTCGAGGGTCTTGATGCGCTTGTGCTGCGGTACGTCGCCGGAGAGCTGGGCGGCGTTGACGCCATCACGCACCAGGCGCTCTTCGATGCGGCGCACTTCGTCCTTGCGGTTGGCGAATACCATCACCCGCTCCCAACCGTTGTCGTTGACCAGGTTGTAGAGCAGCTTGTACTTGTCGGCACCGGCGACGGCGTAGATGTGCTGTTCGACGTTTTCGCTGGCGACGTTCTCGGCTTCGATCTCGACGATGGCCGGATCGGTCGTCCACTGCTTGGCCAGGTTCATCACGTCATCAGTGAAAGTCGCGGAGAACAGCAATGTCTGGCGTTCGCTTTTCGGTGGGGTCTGGCGAATGATCTGGCGCACCTGCGGGATGAAGCCCATGTCGAGCATGCGGTCGGCTTCGTCCAGCACCATCACTTCGACCATGTCCAGGTGCACGTCGCCGCGCTGGTTGAAGTCCAGCAGGCGGCCCGGCGTGGCCACGAGGATGTCGCAGTGGCGGGCTTCGAGGTGCTTGAGTTGCTTGTCGAAATCCATGCCGCCCACGAACGTCATGACGTTCAGGCCGGTGTACTTGGTCAGGTCGGCGGCGTCCTTGGCGATCTGCACCACCAGCTCGCGGGTTGGCGCGATGATCAGCGCCCGCGGCTCACCCATGTAGCGTTCCTTGGGCGGCGGAGTCTGGAGCAGCTGGGTGATGATGGAGATCAGGAACGCGGCGGTCTTGCCTGTACCGGTTTGGGCGCGGCCGATGGCGTCTTTGCCGGCGAGGGTGTAACCGAGCACCTGCGCCTGGATCGGCGTGCAATAGGGGAAACCCAGGTCCTGGATGGCGTGCATCAGTTCTGGAGCGAGCTTGAAATCGTGGAAGCGGGTCTTGCCTTCCTGGGGTTCTACGACGAAATCCTCAAGCTTCCAGGCGACGACGGGCGCTTTTGGTGCGCGTTCGCGGCGTGGCCTTGGCGCTTCGCTACGGGGCTTTTCCTGGACCGGTGCGGCGACAGGCTGGGCAGCGGGTGAGGTCGTCGGCGTTGTCTTGGCCTGCGCAACCGGCGGAGCGGTCCGGCGCGGTTGTTGCGCATCGGTGCGGCTCGGGGCTTGGACTGGCGCGCTGGAAACAGGCGCGAGCTGCTCGGCCTCGCTTTTACCGAACATCTTCTTGAGTGCTTTGAGCACGGTCATCTCATCGATTGGTTAAGGAATGTACGCCGGCCAGTGTAATGCAAGAAACGGGCGCGGCGTAGTGTGTTCATCAAAGCGCTGGCGTGGCGATTTGCCTCTTAGCGCAACCGTTCGGCCAGCCAGGTGCCGATGTCGCGAATCTCCTCGGGTAACACTTCGTGGCCCATTGGGTATTCCTGCCATGTCACGGTGACACCATGGTGCTTCAAATACTCCTTGGCGGTCCTGCCCATCGGGTTGAGTACCACTTCATCGTATTGCCCGTGCAGCGCCAGGATCGGGATGCGTTGCTGGCTCGCAGACAATTGCAGTTCTTCACTGAATGTCGGGGCATAGGTCGACAGAGCGATCACGCCCCCCAGCGGTCCCTGCCATTTCACGAACGCGGTGTGATAAACCACCGCGCCGCCCTGGGAAAACCCCGCCAGGAAAATCCGCGAGGCGTCTATTCCGCTGGTTCGCTGGCTATCGATCAGGTCAATGACCCGCTGCGCCGAGGCTTCCAATTGGTCTTCGTCAATGGCCCGGGCCGGGCTCAGGGCGCGGATGTCGTACCAGCTGGGCATGGCGTAGCCGCCGTTGATCGTGACGGGTTGAGTCGGTGCCTGGGGCAGGACGAAGCGCGTGGTCAGCAGACTTTGCTGCAGCATTTCGGCAACCGGCATGAAGTCATAGCGATCGGCACCCAGGCCGTGGAGCCAGATAACGCACGCGTCGACAGTGCCGGAGGGCTCGAGAATCAAGGGGTCGGTCATGGTGTGCTCCAAAAATGTGCGGGCGCGCTCTATCAGTGCGTGATTACGGTGCGAGCCTGGTGTCTCAGTTAATTAGATGTCGCAATACTACAACTTTTTGTCTTGACCTCTTTAGTAAGGGGCAAGCGCAGCGGTGTGGTACGGGCTTTGCTATGGGGTAGCTGAGTGATGATTCTTACGCTGCGCGGTAACACTATCAGCTCGACGCGACGCATGGGATATCAGAAATCCGGTGATGGATGTTCGCCAATAGCCGCTACGGGCTTCGCGAACGTGAAGGGCTACAGCCCGTTCGGCCGATTGGTGAGAAGTGAGCAGCCCACTGTTTATTGGCGCTCTCATTAATAGACTCATAGCGAAGGTCCAGACGTCGGTTGACCCTAAAAAAAGCCAACAAGGGTCGGCAATGCCCCAAAAGGGTGCGACAGGACTCAAGCTCCGACACAACAAGAGCAAAACTGGAGGTTTGAATGAAGTTACTGAAATCCACCCTGGCAGTCGTGACTGCAGCAGCAGTCCTCGGCGTCAGCGGGTTCGCTCAGGCGGGTGCAACCCTGGATGCCGTGCAGAAGAAAGGTTTTGTGCAATGTGGTGTAAGTGATGGCCTGCCGGGTTTCTCGGTGCCTGACTCCACCGGCAAGATCGTCGGTATCGACGCTGACTTCTGCCGCGCCGTTGCCGCTGCGGTCTTTGGCGATGCATCCAAGGTCAAGTTCAGCCAGTTGAACGCCAAGGAGCGCTTCACCGCGCTGCAGTCCGGCGAAATCGATATGCTCTCGCGCAACTCCACCATGACCAGCTCCCGCGACGCCGGCATGGGCTTGAAATTCCCTGGTTTCATTACCTACTACGACGGCATCGGCTTCCTGGCCAACCAGAAACTGGGCGTCAAGAGCGCCAAGGAACTGGACGGTGCAACCATCTGCATCCAGGCCGGTACCACCACCGAGCTGAACGTGTCCGACTACTTCCGCGCCAATGGCCTGAAGTACACCCCGATCACTTTCGACACCTCCGATGAAAGCGCCAAGTCGCTGGAATCCGGTCGTTGCGACGTGCTGACCTCCGACAAGTCCCAGCTGTTCGCCCAGCGCAGCAAGCTGGCTTCGCCGAAGGACTACGTGGTTCTGCCGGAAACCATTTCCAAGGAGCCCCTGGGCCCGGTCGTGCGTAACGGCGACGACGAGTGGCTGGCCATCGTTCGTTGGACTGGCTACGCCATGCTCAACGCCGAAGAGGCAGGCGTTACTTCGGCAAACGTCGAAGCAGAAGCCAAGTCCACCAAGAACCCTGACGTGGCTCGTATGCTGGGTGCTGACGGTGAATACGGTAAAGACCTGAAGCTGCCGAAAGACTGGGTCGTGCAAATCGTCAAGCAAGTGGGTAACTACGGCGAAATGTTCGAGCGCAACCTCGGCAAGAAGACTCCGCTGGAAATCGATCGCGGCCTGAACGCTCTGTGGAACGCAGGCGGCATCCAATACGCACCACCAGTGCGCTGATGGTTCTATCACCCGGTGGGCCAACCACCGGGTGATGTTCTGTTCCATTCTTTGCGGGGCACTTCATGCAAAATTCAATCGGCGCACCTAAGCAGAGGCTCAGCCTCAGCGATCCACGAGTGCGTGCGTGGGTATTTCAGATCGTCACCATCGTGGCGGTCATCGCACTGGGCTGGTTTCTGTTCGATAACACACAGACCAACCTTGCACACCGGGGCATCACTTCCGGTTTCGGCTTTCTGGAGCGCAGTGCCGGTTTCGGCATCGCCCAACACCTGATCGACTACACCGAAGCGGACAGTTATGCCCGCGTCTTTGTCATCGGTTTGCTCAATACTCTGTTGGTGACCTTCATTGGCGTGATCCTGGCGACCATCCTGGGGTTCATCATCGGCGTCGCACGCTTGTCGAAGAACTGGATAATCTCCAAGCTGGCGACCGTCTACGTGGAGGTCTTTCGTAACATCCCACCGCTGTTGCAGATCCTGTTCTGGTACTTCGCCGTATTCCTGACGATGCCGGGACCAAGGGCTGCCCACAACTTTGGCGACACCTTCTTCGTCAGCAGCCGAGGCCTGAACATGCCGGCGGCGCTGATGGCGGAAGGGTTCTGGCCGTTCGTGGTCAGTATCGTGCTGGCGATTGTCGCGATCGTGCTGATGACCCGCTGGGCCAACAAGCGGTTCGAAGCGACCGGCGAGCCGTTCCATAAATTCTGGGTCGGCCTGGCGTTGTTCCTGGTGATCCCGGCGCTGTGCACCCTGGTTTTCGGGGCGCCTGTGCATTGGGAGATGCCGGAGCTCAAGGGCTTCAACTTCGTTGGCGGCTGGGTGTTGATCCCTGAGCTGCTGGCGTTGACCCTGGCCTTGACCGTGTACACCGCGGCGTTCATCGCCGAGATCGTGCGTTCGGGTATCAAGTCGGTCAGCCATGGCCAGACCGAGGCGGCTCACTCTTTGGGGCTGCGCAACGGTCCGACCCTGCGCAAGGTGATCATCCCGCAAGCCCTGCGCGTGATCATCCCGCCGTTGACCAGCCAATACCTGAACCTGGCGAAGAACTCGTCCCTGGCCGCCGGTATCGGTTACCCGGAAATGGTTTCGCTGTTTGCTGGCACGGTGTTGAACCAGACCGGCCAGGCCATCGAGGTGATCGCGATCACCATGAGTGTGTACCTGGCGATCAGTATCAGCATTTCCTTGCTGATGAACTGGTACAACAAGCGCATTGCGCTGATCGAGCGGTGAGGAAAAGCGCATGACATCCCATACTTTCAAACCTGATATGCCGCCACCGAGCAAAGTGTTCGGGCCGGTGGCATGGATGCGCGCGAACATGTTCTCCAGCTGGATCAACACGCTGCTGACCCTGTTCGCGTTCTACCTGATCTACTTGATCATCCCGCCGATCCTCCATTGGGCGATCCTGGATGCCAACTGGGTAGGCACCACGCGCGCCGATTGCACCAAGGAGGGCGCCTGCTGGGTGTTCATCCAGCAGCGCTTCGGCCAGTTCATGTATGGCTACTACCCGACGGAGCTGCGCTGGCGCGTAGACCTCACCGTGTGGTTGGCCGTGATCGGCGTGGCGCCGCTGTTCATCTCGCGCTTCCCGCGCAAGGCGATCTACGGCCTGAGCTTCCTGGTGGTGTACCCGATCGTCGCCTGGTGCCTGTTGCACGGTGGCGTGCTGGGCCTGGCCACCGTGGCGACCAGCCAATGGGGCGGCCTGATGCTGACCCTGGTGATCGCCACCGTCGGCATCGCCGGCGCCTTGCCGCTGGGCATCGTCCTGGCGCTGGGCCGTCGTTCGAACCTGCCGGCGATCCGCGTGGTCTGCGTGACGTTCATCGAGTTCTGGCGCGGCGTGCCGTTGATCACGGTGCTGTTCATGTCCTCGGTCATGCTGCCGCTGTTCCTGCCTGAAGGCATGAACTTCGACAAGCTGCTGCGGGCACTGATCGGCGTGATCCTGTTCCAGTCGGCCTACGTGGCCGAAGTGGTGCGCGGTGGCCTGCAAGCGATTCCCAAGGGGCAATACGAAGCGGCCGCGGCGATGGGCCTGGGCTACTGGCGCAGCATGGGCCTGGTAATTCTGCCGCAAGCCCTGAAGCTGGTGATCCCGGGTATCGTCAACACCTTCATCGCGTTGTTCAAGGACACGAGCCTGGTGATCATCATCGGCCTGTTCGACTTGCTCAACAGCGTGAAACAAGCTGCCGCCGACCCGAAATGGCTGGGCATGGCCACCGAAGGCTATGTGTTCGCCGCCCTGGTGTTCTGGATTTTCTGTTTTGGTATGTCCCGCTATTCCATGCATTTGGAACGCAAGCTGGACACTGGCCACAAGCGTTAGGAGTTGACTCATGAGTGAAGCGATCAAACAGCCTGTGAGCCCTGAAGGCATTATTCAGATGCAGGGCGTGAACAAGTGGTACGGCCAGTTCCACGTGTTGAAAGACATCAACCTGAACGTCAAGCAGGGCGAACGTATCGTGCTGTGTGGCCCGTCGGGTTCCGGCAAGTCCACGACTATCCGCTGCCTCAACCGCCTGGAAGAGCACCAGCAGGGTCGCATCGTGGTCGATGGCGTGGAACTGACCAACGACCTCAAGCAGATCGAAGCGATCCGCCGTGAAGTCGGCATGGTGTTCCAGCACTTCAACCTGTTCCCGCACCTGACCATCCTGCAGAACTGCACCCTGGCGCCGATGTGGGTGCGCAAGATGCCCAAGCGCAAGGCCGAGGAAATCGCCATGCATTACCTGGAACGCGTTCGCATTCCAGAGCAGGCGCACAAGTACCCGGGCCAGCTCTCCGGCGGTCAGCAACAGCGTGTGGCGATCGCCCGCGCCTTGTGCATGAAGCCGAAGATCATGCTGTTCGACGAACCGACCTCGGCCCTCGACCCGGAAATGGTGAAAGAGGTGCTCGACACCATGATCGGCCTGGCCGAAGACGGCATGACCATGCTCTGCGTGACTCACGAAATGGGCTTCGCCCGCACCGTGGCCAATCGCGTGATCTTCATGGACAAGGGTGAAATCGTCGAACAGGCCGCGCCGAACGACTTCTTCGACAACCCGCAGAACGACCGCACCAAGCTGTTCCTGAGCCAGATCCTGCATTGATCGGCGCCAGGCAGTGAAATAAGCCCGGACTTGTCCGGGTTTATTTTTTTGCAGTGCCGGCGGCTCAGGAGGCCGTGAGGGTTTCGTGCTCCTTGTGCACTGTCGTCTTGAATCCTCTCAGGTCCGCGTCTTCAGCCAGGGTTCTTGCATCTGCAAGCAGGTGCGGGTAGCGATCAAGCAGGCGCATCAGCAACGTCAGTGCTTTTGGCGCCAGGACCTCGCCACGCTCGTAGCGGGAAAAAGCGTTGTGTCCACCGCCCGATAGCAGCAGTACCGCTTCCTTTTGCGACAGATGCAGTTTGCGCCGGACACGTTTGATCTCTTCACCGATCATTCGCCTGGCCGCATTGACCAGTTCATCACCTGCCTGGTCGTAGCGATCCGAGCAGCTTGAATCGAGCTCGACTTCGCCGCACATCTGACATTCCCAGCCAGACAAGTCATCGATCCGGCGTTCCAGCCCCTTGACGCTGATGGTTTCGCCGCGACCTTCGAAATGCAACATGCCCTCCGGGGCACCACAGCTGAAGCATTGCTGGTGTTTCATGAGTTTTCTCCTTGAAGGAAATTACCGGTGGGCCTCCGCAGGGGCGGTACGTCACCTTCAGGTAAATCTGCAGACCGTGTGAATTGGCGTGGTAGACGTCATGCCAGACTCGATGATCGTCATAGGTGGTCATCGATTTGTAGAACTGTTTTCGCTCAAGCCCATGGATGACCTGCTGCATGTCCGAGACGTTTAAACCGAGCGTTCGAGCAGTGTTCTTCGCAGTGCTGGTGAAAGCTTTCCCTTTAAGCCGCCTGACATCCGCCTGTATCGCTACCAAGGCGTAATGGGGTGTGTTCTTTTCCATGGAACGGTGCGCCTTGTTCGTAAAATTACCCTTAAAGGGTAATTTTGACTAATCGAAAATCTCGTTTCTTTTGCCTCCCGTTGACCTTAGGCGGTTGCCGTCCTACATGAAGCTGACTAACATGTCAGAAAATTCATCCTATGATTGGATGAAAAGGCGAGTCCCATGTCCGACATTTCACCATTGATAAAACGCTCCCTGGTTGATCAGGCCCTGGAGCAATTGCGTCAACGCATCAGCGACGGGGTCTGGGCCGTCGGCCAGCGCTTGCCCACCGAGCCGGAGCTGGTGGCCGAACTCGGTATCAGCCGCAACACCGTGCGCGAAGCCATGCGCGTGCTGGCGTTTTCCGGGTTGATCGAGATACGCCAGGGCGATGGCAGTTATGTCCGGGCAGTGGTCGATCCGCTGGACACGCTCAAGGCGTTGTCGCGCTGTTCGCTGGAACAGGCTCGGGAAACCCGCCACATCCTGGAGGTGGAGGCCATCGGCCTGGCGGCGCTGCGGCGTACCGATGAGGATTTGCTTGCGTTGCGCCAGGCGCTGAAAACCAGCGGCGAGCATTATCACGGCGACCTGGAGCACTACATCGCCTGCGATCTGATCTTCCATCGTCTATTGGTGGACGCCGCCCACAATCCGGCCCTCAGCGAGCTGTATCGCTATTTTTCCAGCGTGATCGGCGCGCAATTGCGCCACAGCCTCAACATCATTCCTCGTCATCAACACGTGTTCGATCTGCACATCGAAATCCTCGAAGCCGTCGAGCGACAGGATCCGGAGCGGGCCAAGGCCCTGTGCCGGCAGTTGATCAATGAACCCTGACCCCGAGTTTTCCATGTCCCGCGATCCGCTAGATCACACCACCGCCGCCGCGCATAAACGCGCCGCCGAACTTGAAGAATTGCTGATCGATGCCGAAGCCGACGACGAGCAGACCCAGCAGAGCCACCCGTTGGTGCCTAGGCCCTGGCTGTTGTTGCTTGGGCTGATACTGGTTGCGTTGAACCTGCGCCCGGCGCTGTCGAGCATGGCGCCGCTGCTTAGCGAGGTTTCAAAGAGCTTGGGGCTGTCGGCTGCGCAAGCGGGTTTGTTGACGACGCTGCCGGTGCTTTGCCTGGGCCTGTTCGCGCCGTTGGCGCCGGTGCTGGCGCGGCGTTTCGGTGCCGAGCGTGTGGTGCTGGGGATCTTGCTGGCGCTGGCCGGTGGAATTGTCCTGCGCAGTTCGTTCGGCCAGTTCGGCTTGTTCGCCGGGAGTATTCTGGCGGGTGCCAGTATCGGGATCATCGGCGTGCTGTTGCCGGGCATCGTCAAGCGCGACTTCGCCAAACAGGCCGGCACCATGACCGGTGTCTACACCATGGCCCTTTGCCTGGGCGCCGCGATGGCGGCAGGGGCGACGGTGCCGCTGAGCGAACACCTTGGGAACAATTGGACCTTGGGATTGGGATTCTGGGTGGCCCCGGCGTTGGTGGCTGCGGTGTTCTGGCTGCCACAAGTGGGCCAGGAACACGGCGCCCATCAAGTGGCGTACCGGGTCCGTGGCTTGCTGCGTGATCCCTTGGCCTGGCAAGTGACCTTGTACATGGGGCTGCAATCGTCCCTGGCCTATATTGTGTTCGGCTGGCTGCCCTCGATTCTTATCGGCCGGGGGCTGAGCCCGACCCAGGCCGGGCTCGTGCTGTCCGGCTCGGTCATCGTGCAGTTGATCAGTTCGCTGGCGGCGCCCTGGCTGGCAACGCGTGGCAAGGACCAGCGCCTTGCCATCGTGATCGTCATGCTCATGACCCTGGGCGGGTTGTTCGGTTGCCTCTACGCGCCGATCGATGGTTTGTGGGGTTGGGCGATCCTGTTGGGGTTGGGGCAGGGCGCGACGTTCAGCCTGGCGCTCACCCTGATCGTGTTGCGTTCGCGGGATGCCCATGTGGCCGCCAACCTGTCCGGCATGGCCCAGGGCTTTGGTTATACGCTGGCGTCGCTGGGGCCTTTCGCGGTCGGCGTGGTCCATGACTTGACCGGCGGCTGGAATGCCCTGGGCTGGATCTTTGGCTTGATTGGCCTGGGAGCAATCATCGCTGGTATCGGTGCCGGACGGGCGTTGTATGTGGGTGTGGTCAGCGAAAGAGTCACGGATCGTCGTTGATATCATTTTCATGGCGAATGACGATGGTCTTCCCCGCGGTAGCAGATTATCGTGCAGGCCTACTGAAACGTTTCGGAGCCGGTCCATGAGTGATGCCCACAACGCCTTGATCACCCGTTTTTATCAGGCCTTCCAGCGCCTGGATGCCGAAGCCATGAGCGCTTGCTACACCGATGACGTGGTGTTCAGCGATCCAGCGTTCGGCGAACTGCGCGGGCGCGATGCCGGTGACATGTGGCGCATGCTGACGACCCGGGCCAAGGACTTTTCCCTGACCTTCGATAATGTGCGCAGCGACGAGCGCAGCGGCGGTGCACATTGGGTGGCGACGTACCTGTTCAGCCAGACCGGCAATGTTGTGATCAACGATATCCAGGCGCGCTTCGTGTTTCGCGATGGCAAGATCTGTGAGCACCACGACAGTTTCGATCTGTGGCGCTGGTCTCGTCAGGCGTTGGGTACCAAGGGCCTGCTGCTGGGTTGGACGCCGCTGGTGCGCAACGCCGTCCGGGCCCAGGCCCTCAAGGGGCTGCGGGCGTTCCAGGCCAGTCGCTGATAAGATCGCGGCTTGTTTCCTACGTGCTTGCTGAACATCCGTGACGACCGCAAACGAATCTTCCGATCTATGCATGCCCGAGGCGACCGAGCCGGGCAAGCCCTGGTTTGTCTACCTAGTGCGGGCCGCCAATGGCTCGCTGTACTGCGGCATCAGTGATGACCCGGTGCGGCGCTTCGCCAAGCATCAGAGCGGCAAGGGCGCGCGCTTCTTCCTGTCCAGCCCGGCGGTGGCCCTGGTGTATACCGAGGCCTGTCGCGACAAGGGCGAGGCGCTGCGCCAGGAGCGGCTGATCAAAAAGCTGAGGAAGAGTGCCAAGGAATGCTTGGTGGCCAGCGCAACAGCGCTCGATCAACCGCACTGATAGCCCTTCATCACGCGGGTAGGCTGTTGCTCGATGTCACGCTACAGTGCGGGACTTCCTACCTGCATTGGCGAATCTCATGTCAGAGCTGATCCTTCACCATTACCCGACATCTCCTTTCGCGGAAAAGGCCCGCCTGCTGCTGGGCTTCAAGGGCCTGGCCTGGCGTTCGGTGAGCATCCCGCCGATGATGCCCAAGCCCGACCTGACGGCATTGACGGGCGGCTATCGCAAGACGCCGGTGTTGCAGATCGGCGCGGATATCTATTGCGACACGTCGTTGATGGCCCGTCGGCTGGAACGGGAAAAGGCTTCACCTGCGCTGTTCCCTGAAGGCCGTGAAATGATCGCAGCGTCTTTCGCGGCGTGGGCTGATTCGGTGGTGTTCCAACATGCGGTGAGCCTGGTGTTCCAGCCTGAATCGGTGGCGGTGCGTTTTGCCAGGCTGTCCCCTGAAGCCATCAAGGCGTTCATCAGCGACCGCGCCGGGCTGTTCAGTGGCGGCACGACCACGCGTCTGTCTGCCGAGCAGGCCAAGCATCAGTGGCCGACGATCATGGCGCGGCTCGAGCAGCAATTGCAGCGCGAAGAAGGGGACTTCCTGTTGGGCGATCCGTCGATTGCCGATTTTGCCATGGCGCATCCGCTGTGGTTCCTCAAGGGCACGCCCGTTACGTCGCCGTTGGTGGATGAGCATCCGGCCGTATCGGCTTGGCTCGCGCGGGTGTTGGGCTTTGGTCATGGCGCGCCTAAAGAGATGAGCTCCGAAGATGCGTTGGACGTGGCCCGGAACGCTGCACCGGCGGCGCTGCCGGATGAACTGTTCAATGAGCCGAATGGCTTTGTGATGGGGCAGCAGGTAGTGGTCGCCGCGACTGACTATGGCGTCGATCCGGTGGCCGGAGAGTTGTTGTTTGCAGGCAGTGAGGAGCTGATCTTGCGTCGCGAAGATGAGCGCGCCGGGGTAGTGCATGTGCATTTCCCGCGGATGGGTTTCAGTCTTTCGTCCAAGTAACTGAAGCACGTCCCATCCAGCTTGAAGTTTCAGTCCACCCCATGACCAGGCAATACCGGTTTCCATGACTCCGTTATTGCCTGCCGGTCGACGAGTATCCGAACTGGCCACCGCAACGGACGGCCGCGCCTAGCGTTTCGTGCCCTATTACTCCATCCCCTTATAGCGGATCAGTTTAAAAAACTGTTAGTTCCGACAGTGGGCGGCGCCTGTGGGCTGCGTTTCACTGTGGATGGAAACTTTAAAAAACGGGTGCGCTATGAAATGTATATCTCTAGTGTCAGCGGCCTCCGCGTGGTTGATGTTATGCGGCGCAACTATATTGCCCTACGCGACTCCGGAACAACGTGGCATTGAAGTCGCAGATCAGCTAAGGCGTAATTATAACGACCTGAAAACCGATTGCGGAGCAGTCAGCAGACCTTCCTTTTTATGTTCAGGTGTCATCCTGCGAGGTACGGTATATTCTGACAACTACAGGGCTTGGGACCCGAGTCCCCAATCAACTGCTCAGGGCGCAACATCATTTTCTTTCTTGCGAAGAGATGCGAAGTTCAACTCCCTGGCCTCTGATCATAAAAATGGCTATATCCTTTATCCGGAATTCCTGAAACCGGTCAGTACGATGACCAAGGTCAGCGTGCTCTGCGCGTTTCCTGTTGATGCCGGGAGTCATGGCCGGCTTTCGGCCGGCTGTGGTGACTTCACGTCAACACCTCAAGTTGAAGACTACTGCCAAAACCTGGGCATAGCTACCGCTGAGCAATGGAATACGCATTACCGGAATAATGGGGGCTCCCATGCTCTTTCCTGCGGATTTAACGTAGCGTCAAATCCGCAGGGAAGAGGTGCCGAGGCGTTCATGGAGGTGCTGCGCTCCATGAAATATACAGAGAATGAGAACTTCAGTAGTGGAGGGCTCAGTAATAATGAAATACGAATTGCGGCATGGCCTTCCGGGCTGGCTGAACAACTTCCAATACAAGCTTTTTTTTATTTGGCGGGGGGCGTGGAGTCCGCTAAAAAGGATCAGCGCGCATTTTATGCCGATGGAGGGAGATTTGTTCCCGTCATTAAATTGACCTTCCCCGCAACACCGGGGCAAGACGCAACGTTTACATACAGTAGTGCTGACCAAGCCTCACTGGGTGATGTCGTTTGTAAACGATATATCGATTCTGCCTCTTGGGAGAAACATTTTAATCCCAGTTTGAATGCGCAGGCTTGGACGCTGTCGGTCATTCCGACGGATTGCGGAAGATCAATTGGGCCCGAACAAACCGAGGCATTTTTCAGTGAGATGTTGCGTAGTTATGGCAGCAGCGCCGAGTGGAGGGAGCAGGACGGTGGAGGGATGCGCCGACAATTGGTGTGTTTGATTTCTACCGTGCGTAAGAAGGATGTATGGAATCTTGAGCCATTTCGGCCTGATACCACTCATGAAAAAGCTGTAGCAGCAGGTTGTAATAATACCTAGTGAATCGTCCAGCTTAGCGCCGTAAGTGCGTATGCGGTGCTCTTGTTAATCGTCAGTAATAAGAGGTGTTGACATGAAAATGCTAGCGACAAGTCTGATATCAACTGGTTTTGGGTTATTGCTGTCATACGGTTCTGTAGTTCAAGCATTGGAGACCTCCGGAGCACAGGTCGCCTATGAGTTGAAAACGCTCTACAACGACAGACCTGTTAATTGCGGCACCGCTTCTATGCCGGGATTCCTATGCAGCGGTATTATTTTTCGCGCAACGATTCCTTCTACAGCCTATAAGTCCTGGGCGCCTAGTCCCGCCGCGGTTGCAAGTGGAGGGTTCTCATTCTCCTATTTAAGAGCAGATGCGGAATTCAGAAGATTGGTTCGCGACGAGAACAACGGCTTTATTATATTTCCTCCGCTGTTTGCGCCTGTGGGAAGACAGAAAATTAATGTTTTATGTATGTTTCCGGTGGATGGAGCCACTAACGTACGAACTGAAAATGGCTGCGGTGTCGCTCAAGGAGCCCAATCAAATAGTGATCTCTGTCATCGGCAAGGCATTTACACAGCAGAGCAATGGTATGACAAGCGTGTTGCTGACCGTTTCAATAACCTGAGTCAGTGCGGCTTCAATGTAAAGGATGATGCCAAGGAAAAGGCGACCCTTTCCTTCAACGAGGCCATCAAGGCAATGAGCCTGGGCGACAACGGAACCATCCATCAACAAAATGAAATGAGGTTGGCTACGGCGGCGTGGGACGTCAACCGGCCTGAGACGTTGCCAATAAAAGCGTTCTTTTATCTGCCGGGGGGGCTGGAGGATGCCCAGTATGACCAAAGGGATTATTTCTCGACAACCTCCGTTCTGGTCCCTGTGATTGCGATGACATTGCCCGGAACCCGGGCCCAAGATGCCAGTTTTGTTTTCAATGAGGCCGACCAGGCTATCAAGATGGCAAATCCAATGGACGGATATATCAACTACGCCAAATGGATAAAGCGTTATGACCCTGGCACTCGGAAGGACGAATGGAGCCTGTCTGTCGTTCCTACCGACAGGGGCCGTATGGCCACGGCGGAAAGTACTGATGCGGTGTATGCGGAGTTGGTAAGAAGATATGGCGACGATCCGCGCTGGGTAAATAATGACGGTGGTGGTATGCGTCGCCAACTGGTGTGTCACCTCGCTATTTCACGCAGTAAGTCTGAGTGGAATATGGAACCCTACAGGCCCGACGTTTCCCATGACGCGGCAGTGGCGGCAGGTTGTAATCCACATTGATTTTCAAGGTAAGGATAAGGTTTATCCAAACGCCCGAAGCAGTTGCTTTGGGCGTTGGGTGAGGCGTGGGTCAAAGATTGCAAAAGATCCAACCGACTGAGGTATTAACACCCTGCGCATTGAACGCGGCTTTCGCTTGGTTCAAAGCGTCGGGGGTCGTATTTGCGGTAATGTCAATGGGGCCTGCTATTGTTGCTCCTGCCAGAGTAGTGACTGTACATTTATAAGTCGCGGCAGAAGCCGAATCGGCATAAATCGCGGCCATTAAGCTTAACAGGCCAACACCGGCTACCTGTTGCACACGTAAGATTGCACGACGAATATTCGATTTCATTTTTATATGCTCCACATACGAGTTCGGTCATGAGGTCGTTCCAGTCGGGAGACCGACTGGACGCATATAAAAATATCGAATGGTTCAACGGCAATAATACTGTAGGACTTGACAGTGCCGACCAACGGCGTCCACGTGTTTTGGGCGGCCGTTGTCCAGCTCATGGGATTTAAACAGTGCCATCGCGGGGCATCGATGGCGTGCTGTTGAGACGATATTCAGTGGTTGTGCTGAATATCAATTGCGACGCTTGAGCTGATCAGTCAGCGACGTCGGCAACCCCTTGATGATCAGCGTGCCCGCCTCTTCGTCATACTCGATCTTGGAGCCCAGGAGGTGCGCTTCGAAGCTGATGGACAAGCCTTCGGCGCGGCCGGTGAAGCGGCGGAACTGGTTGAGGGTGCGTTTATCCGCCGGGATCTCCGGCGACAGGCCATAGTCCTTGTTTCGGATGTGATCGTAGAAGGCTTTCGGGCGCTCTTCGTCGATCAGCTCGGACAGTTCTTCCAGGCCCATGGGTTCGCCGAGCTTGGCCTGGCTGCTGGCGTAGTCCACCAAGGTCTTGGTCTTTTCCCGGGCATCGTCTTCCGGCAGGTCTTCGCTTTCGACGAAGTCGCTGAAGGCCTTGAGCAGGGTGCGGGTCTCGCCGGGGCCGTCCACGCCTTCCTGGCAGCCGATGAAGTCACGGAAGTACTCCGAAACCTTCTTGCCGTTCTTGCCCTTGATGAACGAAATGTACTGTTTGGACTGCTTGTTGTTCTGCCATTCCGACACGTTGATCCGCGCCGCCAGGTGCAGCTGGCCCAGATCCAGGTGACGAGACGGGGTGACGTCCAGCTCGTCAGTGACAGCAACGCCTTCGCTGTGGTGCAGCAGGGCGATGGCCAGGTAGTCGGTCATGCCTTGCTGGTAATGGGCGAACAGCACATGACCGCCCACCGACAAGTTGGATTCTTCCATCAGTTTCTGCAGATGCTCCACCGCCACGCGACTGAACGCGGTGAAATCCTTGCCGCCATCCAGGTACTCCTTCAGCCAGCCGCTGAACGGATGCGCCCCGGACTCGGCGTGGAAGAAACCCCAGGCCTTGCCTTGTTTGGCGTTATAGCTTTCATTGAGGTCGGCGAGCATGTTCTCGATGGCCGTGGACTCAGCCAGTTCGGAGTCGCGGGCGTGGAGCACAGCAGGGGTGCCGTCGGGTTTTTTGTCGATCAGGTGGACGATGCAATGACGGATCGGCATGGATTTCTCGGCTGATGAAAGAGAGGAGGGCACGCTCCCCGAAAAAGGGCCCAGTGTACCGCAATCACTGGTTTTGCAGCGCGTCGAAGGCCCTTTCGGACCCGTCCGACGTCCTGTGAGCGTTTTTTTACCGATTTAGCGCAATAAAGCTGACCATTTGGGTAGGTAGAGGCGGATATTTCACAGGCGTTGTGCTAGTTTTGCCCGGTCTTACGCGATGTCACTGCGTTAAGCGTGCATTCAGCATTTGTCAGGTCGAACCAAACCCGGATTTCGGCATCTATTACCCCGATCCGTCGTGGTGATGACCGAGGGCGGCTGATCAGATAGATCGGGCTCGATGGCTGACACTGCACTCTGCAATCCATATGAATTTGATAGGGAAGGAACACTACATGGCTCTTACTAAAGACCAACTGATCGCTGATTTGGCTGAATCTGTAGACGCACCAAAAGCTACCGTGCGTGCTCTGCTGGACCAACTGGGCCAAGTCGTTGCCGATCAGCTGGAAAACGGCGGCGAACTGACCTTGCCAGGCGTTGGCAAGCTGAAAGTCACCGAGCGTCCTGCCCGTACCGGTCGCAACCCTTCGACTGGCGCAGCCATCGAAATCCCGGCCAAGAAAGTGATCAAGCTGGTTGTGGCCAAAGGCCTGACCGACGCGGTCAACAAGTAAGATCGCTTGATAAAAAACCGTGCCGCGGAGCGATCCGGGCACGGTTTTTTATTGCCCTTGCAAA
>NZ_JAOSHO010000610.1 GCF_025917275.1 Pseudomonas agronomica
TGTGGGAGCGAGCTTGCTCGCGATTCAGGCGCCTCGGTCCGGGCTCAGACTTGTCTCCCATACCGCTTCATTGCCTCGATCGCCAACCCGCTGCCGATACTGCCGAAGATATTGCCTTCCACATGCCGCGCCTGGGGCAGCATCGCCGAGACGCTGTTGCGCAGCGCCGGGATGCCGCTGGAGCCGCCGGTGAAGAACACCGTATCGACCTGATCAACCCGCACGTTGGCATCGTTGAGCAACTGCGTGACGCTGCCGCGTACCCGCTCAAGCAAGCCGTCGATGGCCGACTCGAACAAGGCCCGGCTCAGATCGACGCTCAGGCCCGGTTCGATCCGGTCCAGGGCCACATGGCGCTGGTCGGCGTGGGTCAGCTGGATCTTGGTTTCTTCCACTTCCATCGCCAGCCAATGCCCGGCGCGCTGTTCGATCAGCTTGAACAGCCGGTCGATGCCGCCGGTGTCTTCGATGTCGTAGCGCATGCTGCCCAGGGCGAGGGTGGATTTCTGCGAATACACCGCGTTGATGGTGTGCCAGGTCGCCAGGTTCATGTGGTGGCTGGTCGGCATGTAGGCGCCACTTTTCATGCGGCTGCCGTAGCCGAACAGCGGCATCAGGCCTTGCAGGCTGAGTTGCTTGTCGAAGTCGGTCCCGCCGATGTGCACGCCGCCCGTGGCCAGGATGTCAGCGTGGCGGTTGTCGTGCATGCGCCGTTCGGGCGACAGGCGCACCAGGGAAAAGTCCGAGGTACCGCCGCCGATGTCGACGATCAGCACCAGCTCTTCTTTCTCGATGGTCGATTCATAATCGAAGGCGGCCGCGATGGGCTCGTACTGGAAGGAGACTTCCTTGAAACCGATGGCGCGGGCCACGTCGACCAAGGTGTTTTCCGCTTCCTGGTCCGCCAGCTCATCGTCATCGACGAAAAACACCGGGCGGCCCAGCACCACTTCCTCGAATTCCCGACCGGCGGCGGCTTCGGCACGCTTCTTCAACTGGCCGATGAACAATCCCAGCAAGTCCTTGAACGGCATGGCCGTGCCAAGGACGCTGGTGTCGTGCTTGATCAGCTTGGAGCCCAGCAGACTCTTGAGCGAGCGCATCAGCCGGCCTTCGTAGCCTTCCAGGTATTCGTGCAGGGCCAGGCGGCCGTACACCGGGCGGCGCTCTTCCTGATTGAAAAAAACCACCGAGGGCAGGGTGATCTTGTCGTCCTCCAGCGCGATCAACGTTTCCATGCCGGGGCGCAGCCAGCCGACGGTGGAGTTGGACGTGCCAAAGTCGATGCCGCAGGCACGGGCCGGGGATACGTTTTTCATGTCTTTCAGGTTCCGGTCGAAAAAACGGCCGCGCAGTGTATGCCAGTGCGGCGCGGATTCGAAGGCCGGTTATCCGCTAATTCGCAAACACTGGCCTTGAAAGACGACGTCACACCCCCAAACTTGCTGGCATGAGCCTGGCAGCCATCGGGCGGGCACAAGAACCGCCACCCGCTGCCGATAAACTTCTGATGCACCGTCCGGTCCCAATCTTGAGGCCGGTCAACCCGCTGTCCGGTCATCCGGGCAGGCTGTGCGTGGCGGTGCGACATCGATAACGGATGGTGATGCTTAAGATGGACTTCAAAGACTATTACAAGATCCTGGGTGTCGAGCCGACGGCTGACGATGCCACGATCAAGGCCGCCTATCGAAAGTTGGCGCGCAAGTACCACCCGGATGTGAGCAAGGAAAAAGACGCCGAGACCAAGTTCAAGGACGTCTCCGAAGCCTATGAAGCGTTGAAAAGCGCCGATAAACGCGCCGAATACGACGACTTGCGCCGGTATGGCCAGCACGGCCAGCCGTTCCAGGGCCCACCGGGTTGGCAGAGCCGTGGCGGTTTTGGCGGCCAGGACACCGGGGATTTCTCCGACTTCTTCAGTTCGATCTTTGGCAACCGCGGGCCGGGTTTCGGCGGCGGGCAATCGGGTCGCAGCGCCGGCCGTCGGGGGCAAGACGTGGAAATGGAATTACCGATCTTCCTGGAAGAAACCCTGTCGAACGAATCGAAAAAGGTCAGCTTCCAGGTGCCGCAATACAACGCGGCCGGCCAGCACGTGAGCAACACCAGCAAGAGCCTGAACGTGAAGATCCCGTTGGGCGTGACCGACGGCGAGCGCATTCGACTCAAGGGCCAGGGTGCGCCCGGCATCGGCGGCGGTGCCAATGGCGACTTGTACCTGACCATCCGGTTCGCCCCACACCCCAAGTTCGACGTCGAAGGCCAGGACCTGATCATCACCTTGCCCCTGGCTCCGTGGGAATTGGCCCTGGGCACCGAAGTGGCAGTGCCGACCCTCACCGGCAAGATCAACCTCAAGGTCCCGGCCGGCAGCCAGAACGGCCAGCGCATGCGCGCCAAGGGCCACGGCCTGCGCAACAAGGCCGGCGAGCGTGGCTATTTGTTCGTGCAGCTCAAGGCTGTGATGCCCAAGGCCGGCGACGAAGCGGTCAAGGCGCTGTGGGCAGAGTTGGCGAAGAAAGCCGCGTTTGATCCGCGAGAGAATTTCTGACCGCTGCCGGTCTCTGTGGGTAGGAGCTGGTAAGAGCTGGTAGAACGGGTAGGAGCTGGTAGGAGCTGGTAGGAGCTGACGAGTGAAACGAG
>NZ_JAOSHO010000611.1 GCF_025917275.1 Pseudomonas agronomica
GCTTCGCTCGGCAGCTCCTACAGCGACTTCCACAACGAATCGAAATCCCCGTCCTGCGTACCGCCATCCCCGCCAGCCACTGAATCTTCCTGGCGATAAGCGAACTGGTTGAAGCTGTGGGTGCTGGTCACCCGGCGATCCAGGCCGGCGCGGCGTTCCTGGCCGTTGGTATTGATCAACACCTTTTGGCCTTCCTGGAAGGGCAGGCGCGGCGCGATCACGGTGGGTGGCAGGTCGATGGCGCTTATCTCGGGAAGCAGCAGGCCACGCAGATAGTGCCCTTGTTCGTTCTGCTCGCGAAGCAATTGCAGGCCGCAAGGTTGGGCATGCGGTGCCACCAGCTCAATGCCCATCTGCATGGCGCCATTGCGCACCTGGCGGATCCAGCGCACCACGGCGATGCTCCAGCTCTGATCATTGGTGTCCCGGATGCCGACCATTTCACCGGCCTGCAATTGTTCCGGCACTTCTTTCGGCCAGCCCAGGCAGTAGCCGCCGGGGCTGTGATTGATGATCGGCAGGTCATAAGTGGGGAAATGATGTCGGTTGTCGGAACTGGCACCATCGTCATCAGCCGGGTTGACCGGATACTCGATCTCCTCGTAGGGCAGAAGCTCGCTGTCACCGGTGGGGGCGGCGTCAAACGCCTCGCCCCACGTGTCGTTTTTCTTTGTCGGCGAGGCCTCGAAGTGCGCCTTGCGGGGGCCGGGCGTCTTGAGTATCTCGTTGAACGAACGTTCTCCACCCAGGTAATAGTGCAGTGCGCTCATGCCCACGCACAGCGTCAACGTGCCGTTGCCCTCGGTGCGCTGGAAGCTGCGTTCGGCAGCCTCGCCCCAGGCGGCTTGCAAGTGATGCAGCGTATCGGCGCTCATGCCGGCCGGTACCGTCAGGGTCGAATCGGCAGGTTGTGCCAGGTGGGCGGAGATCGCGCGCACCAGCGGCTGAGGGTCGAAACCCAGCAGGGTGGGTTGCTGTTCGGCACGGAATTTCGAGCGATAACGCGGCCCGACGTCCAGTTGCGGCGCGACCGCGAACAGGCTGCCGACGGTGACGGCTGGGTCCAGCTTGACCCAATGGCTCCACGGTTCCAGGACCTCGGCCAACCGCGCGATCTGGCTCTGGCGCAATTGGTTGCTGCGCGAGCCGCCCAGCAGCAGGGCAACCACGTAGGTCTGCTCGATATTCAATTCGTGAATCTGGCTGGCCAGCTCGTCGCTGATGCTCAGGTGCTGCAATTTGTGTTGGCAAGCGATCCGGTACAGCTGGTGCAAATCGAGCCAGAGTCCTTCCGGCACCGGGCTGTAGAGCTGGCTGGCGCGCAACAGGGTTCCATTGAGAGCATGTGTTGCCCGCTGCAATGCCGTGGCTAGCAGGCGTGCGCGGTCTTTGGAGAATTTCGGCGAGATTCGCCCGACGATTTGCTTGTAGCCCATCGCCAGGTGGGCTTGCAGCGCTTGGCACAGGTTGACGATCTTGCGCGAGCGGTCATCCAGCACGATGGCTTGTTGCAGGAAATGCCGTTCAAGGTGCTTGCAGACGTAATAAACCTCAGGCCGCAGCAGTTCCAGCAATTGCAGGCGGTTATCGCTGGGCGTGAGCAGTTGGTTCAGCTCGCCGAGCGCCTGGTACAGCAGGCGGGCGGTTTCGCCGATGTTGGCCTTGGGCAGGTTGGCGATCCAACGCTTGAGGTCGCGTGGCGTGGCATCGCAAAAGGACAGGCGCGACTGGGTCGGTGTCGATACGCGCAGTAGCTGGAGAGGGCTGGTCTCATTCATGCCGTGGACGGGCTCCGGCGGGAAATAAACGTGATGTTTCCAACTCTAGCAGCTGTGGGCGAAAGAGGTGCTCTGTGATTGTTGGAAACCTTTGTGGGAGCGAGCTTGCTCGCGATGACGATCTATCAGCCACATCGATGTCGATGGTGCTGGCGTCGTCGCGAGCTGGCTCGCTCCCACAGGAGAGAGTTTTCGGGTCAGGCAGCCGGCAGTGCCAAGGCCTGGCCCATCTGCACGGGTGAGCCGGCCACCAGGTCTTCGGCCCATTTCACCTGCTCTGGACCAAACAGCACGATGGCCGTCGAACCCAGCTTGAACCGGCCCAGTTCGGCGCCTTTTTCCAGGTGGATCGGCGCACGGGCGGCTTCGTCGTAGCGGAAGGTCTTCAGCTCGCGCTTGGGCGGTGTCACCAAGCCGGCCCAGACGGTCTCGATCGAGGCAACGATCATCGCACCCACCAGCACCACGGCCATCGGCCCGCGCTCGGTGTCGAAAATGCATGCGACGCGTTCGTTGCGGGCAAACAGCTCCGGGACATTTTCCGCAGTGGTCTGATTGACCGAGAAAATCCGGCCCGGGATGTAGACCATCTCCCTCAGGGTGCCGGCCAGCGGCATGTGCACGCGGTGGTAATCCTTGGGGGACAGGTAAATGGTGGCGAAATCGCCGCCCATGAACGGCGCGGCATTGGCCGCATCACCGCCCAGCAGTTCCAGCACGCTGAAACTGTGGCCCTTGGCCTGGAACACCCGGCCATGCTCGATCGGGCCAAGCTGGCTGACAGCGCCGTCGGCAGGGCTGAGGATTGCGCCGGGGGTTTCATCCAGAGGCCGTGCGCCGTCTTTCAGTGCGCGGGTGAAGAACGC
>NZ_JAOSHO010000612.1 GCF_025917275.1 Pseudomonas agronomica
TTCGCGAGCAAGCCCGCTCCCACAGCGGAACGCGCCAATCGAATTTGCCTTTTTTCAACTGAACCATGCCCCCTCAGGATCGTCATCTAAAGTGACTACTTGCGCGGGACTCCTTAAAACGTCACGGAGATACAACTATGAGCACTGAGGGTGCTTCGAGTCGAAGCC
This sequence comes from Pseudomonas agronomica, assembly GCF_025917275.1. Classification (GTDB taxonomy): domain Bacteria; phylum Pseudomonadota; class Gammaproteobacteria; order Pseudomonadales; family Pseudomonadaceae; genus Aquipseudomonas; species Aquipseudomonas agronomica. The sequence goes on from NZ_JAOSHO010000612.1 coordinate 169, forward strand.
GTCTGCTACCGAGCCTGCTCGGCATTCTGCTTCTATTGATGGGGCTGGCCTTGTTGGCCGGTGGGATCAAACTGAGCACGCTCGGCGGCTCGCTGTATTACTTGCTGGCCGGTATCGGCCTGGCGATTACCGGCGTACTGCTGATCATGGCCCGTCGTGCGGCCTTGGGGCTGTATGCGCTGGTGCTGTTCGCGAGTACGGTCTGGGCGCTGTGGGAAGTGGGCCTGGATTGGTGGCAGTTGGTGCCGCGCCTGGCAATGTTGTTTGCCTTGGGCATCGTCCTGCTGCTGCCGTGGTTCCGCCGCCCGTTGTTGACCGCCGACGCATCGCCCATGGGCACCCGTGCCTTGGGTGCCGCGGTGATCATTGCCGGTATCGCCGCCCTCGCCAGCCAGTTCACCAACCCCGGTGAAATCAAAGGCCAACTGGACCGCGACAGCGTACCGGGCATGGCCAACACCGCACCGGCCATGCCCGACGGGGACTGGAACTCCTACGGCCGCAGCGCCCACGGCGACCGTTATTCGCCGCTGGCACAAATCACCCCCCAGAACGTCGGCAAGCTGAAGGAAGCCTGGACGTTCCGCACCGGTGACCTGCCAGGCCCGAACGACCCGGGCGAGACCACGGCGGAAAACACCCCGCTGAAGGTCAACGGCATGCTGTATGTGTGCACGCCACACAGCCAGGTAATTGCACTGGAGCCTGAAACCGGCAAGGAAATCTGGCGTTTCGATCCGAAGCTTTCCACGCAAAAAGCGGAAAACTTCAAGGGTTGGGCCCACATGACCTGCCGCGGCGTGAGCTATCACGACGACGCGGTCTACGCGTCGGCCGAGCAGAGCCCGACCGGTACGGCCAGCACCACGCCGGCCAGCACCGTGTGCCCTCGCCGGATCTTCCTGCCGACCGCCGACACTCGCCTGATCGCCCTCAACGCCGACACCGGCAAGATGTGCGAAGACTTCGGCGACAAGGGCCAAGTGGACCTGAGCGCCAACATCGGCGGCTTCACGGCGGGCGGTTATTACTCCACCTCGCCACCGGCGGTCACCCAGAACCTGGTGGTGATCGGCGGCCACGTCACCGATAACGTCTCCACCGACGAGCCAAGCGGTGTGATCCGCGCCTACGACGTACACACCGGCAAGCTGGTGTGGAACTGGGACAGCGGCAACCCCGACGACACCACGCCGATTGCCGAAGGCCAGACCTACACCCGCAACTCGCCGAACATGTGGTCCATGTTCAGCGTCGATGAAAAACTCGGCATGCTCTACCTGCCGATGGGCAACCAGACCCCCGACCAGTTCGGTGGCATGCGTACCCCGGAATCGGAAAAATATTCCGCTGGCCTGACCGCGCTGGACATCGCCACCGGCAAGGTGCGCTGGTACTTCCAGTTCACTCACCATGACCTGTGGGACATGGACGTTGGCGGCCAACCGACCCTGATGGACATGAAGACTGCCGATGGCGTGAAGCCGGCGGTGCTGGCATCGACCAAGCAGGGCAGCATCTACGTGCTGGACCGCAGCAACGGCCAGCCGATCATCCCGATCAAGGAAATCCCGGTGCCGCAAGGCGCGGTGGAGGGCGACCACACTTCACCGACCCAACCGATGTCCGACCTGAACTTCGTGCCGCCGGTCCTCAAGGAGCGGGACATGTGGGGTGTCACGCCGTTCGACCAGATGCTCTGCCGGATCGACTTCAAGTCGCTGCGTTACGACGGCATGTTTACGCCGCCGTCGCTGCAAGGCTCGATCGTCTACCCAGGTAACTTCGGCGTGTTCGACTGGGGCGGCATTTCGGTGGATCCGGTGCGCCAGATCGCTTTCGTCAACCCAAGCTACATGGCGTTCAAGTCGAAACTGGTTCCTGCAGCGCAAGTTGCGGGTGGCCCGGGTCGCAAGAGCGAAACCGAAGGCGTGCAGCCGAACAAAGGCGCGCCGTATGGCGTGATCCTCGAAGCGCTGCTCTCGCCCATGGGCCTGCCATGCCAGGCGCCTGCCTGGGGTTACGTGGCAGCCGTGGACCTGACCAACAACAAGACCCTGTGGAAGCACAAGAACGGCACCGTGCGCGACAGCTCGCCGGTACCGATCCCGCTGAGCATGGGCGTTCCAAGCCTGGGCGGGACGTTCACCACCGCCGGTGGCCTGGCGTTCTTAAGCGGTACGCTTGACCAGTACCTGCGCGCCTACGACGTGAAAAACGGCAAGCAATTGTGGGAAGGCCGCCTGCCCGCTGGCGCCCAGACCACGCCGATGACCTACACCGGCAAGGACGGCAAGCAATACGTGCTGGTCGTTGCGGGTGGTCACGGTTCGCTGGGTACCAAGCAGGGTGACTATGTGATTGCGTACAAGCTGGCGGAATAAACCCGACCGGCGCCCATGAAAAAGGCGACACCTTTGCGGGTGTCGCCTTTTCTTTAGCCCTGCTGGACTTTGTAGGAGCTGTCGAGCGAAG
>NZ_JAOSHO010000613.1 GCF_025917275.1 Pseudomonas agronomica
AATGTCCGCCTCTGAGCTGGGGGGGGTGAAACAGGCATAAAAAAAGCACCCCGAAAGGTGCTTTTCTCTAGCCGAGCTATTTAGCGCTTCAGCGAAGCCGGCAGGTGCGGCTGGATAGCAGTCAGCACAGCCTTGAAGCATTTGGTGTTGCCGGCAACGATGTGGCCTTTCTCAAGGAAATCGTGGCCACCGGTGAAGTCACTCACCAAACCACCGGCTTCCTGGATCAGCAGGGCGCCTGCTGCCATGTCCCACTCGGACAGGCCCGACTCCCAGAACGCATCGAAACGACCGGCAGCGACATAAGCCAGGTCCAGGCTTGCAGCGCCGGCGCGGCGGATGCCAGCGGTCTGGCCGACCAGGGCGCGGAACATGCCCAGGTAGTTGTCCAGGTTGTCCATCTGGTCGTCACGGAACGGGAAACCGGTACCCAGCAGGGCGCCGTCCAGGCTGGTGCGGCCGCTGACGCGCAGGCGACGACCGTTCAGTTGGGCGCCACGGCCACGGCTGGCGGTGAATTCTTCCTGGCGAACCGGGTCCAGCACGACGGCGTGTTCCAGGCGACCACGGTATTTGCAGGCGATGCTGACAGCGAAGTGAGGAATGCCGCGCAGGAAGTTGGTGGTGCCGTCCAGCGGATCGATGATCCACAGGTACTCTTCGCCTTCGATGCCGGTACCGGCGTGCATGCCGGTCTCTTCACCGAGGATCGAGTGGTTCGGGTAAGCCTTGCGCAGGGCGTCGACGATTTTCTGTTCGGCGGCGCGATCTACCTCGGACACGTAGTCCTTGGCGTCTTTTTCATCGACCTTGATGGTATCCAGGCGCTCGATGGAGCGGAAGATCAGTTCACTGGCGCTGCGGGCGGCGCGCAGCGCGATATTCAGCATGGGCTGCATGGAGGTGTCACCTAAGGTTGTTAAAGAAAGCCGCGCATTCTATCAGAACTTTTTCTCAGGAGAAGGTTGGTGTTCGCTTTCATAGCTTAACGGTAGGTGCTTAGGTAAGATTTGCTCCCTTTGTCGTGTTCGAGAGCGCCTCCCTTGTTGCAGAACATTCGTGTCGTCCTGGTCAATACCAGCCATCCGGGTAACATCGGCGGAGCTGCGCGGGCCATGAAGAACATGGGCCTGTCGCGGCTGGTGCTGGTCGAGCCTCGCTCGTTTCCCCATCACGAAGCCGATGCCCGGGCGTCCGGCGCCAATGACATCCTGGCCAATGCCGAGGTTGTCGCCACGCTGGAAGACGCCCTGGTGGGTTGCAACCTGGTGCTCGGCACCAGTGCTCGCGACCGCCGTATCCCCTGGCCGCTGCTCGATCCTCGCGAATGCGGCACCAAGGTGATCGAGGAGGCCGGGCAGGGCGCGCAGATCGCCTTGGTGTTCGGTCGTGAAGATTCCGGCCTCACCAATGAAGAGCTGCAGCGATGTCATTTCCACGTGCATATCCCTTCCGACCCCGGCTTCAGCTCGCTGAACCTCGGGGCGGCGGTGCAGGTGTTGAGTTATGAAGTGCGCATGGCCTGGCTGCAAGCCGAGGGCCAGCCCAGCAAGCTGGAAAAATACGAGGCGACGTCGCCGCGCAGTGAGACACTGGCGACCATGGACGAGCTGGAACGATTCTATGAGCACCTGGAGCAGACCCTGGTGGCCATCGAATTCCTCGACCCGGACAAGCCTCGGCACTTGATGGCGCGCCTGCGTCGGTTGTACGGACGAAGCTCGGTGAGCCGAGCGGAAATGAATATATTGCGCGGCATCCTCACGGAAACCCAGAAAGCGGCCCGTGGCGAGCTGATTAAGCGGAAGGAATAAAATGTTCGAACGTTTGCGTGAAGATATCCAGAGCGTCTTTCATCGTGACCCGGCGGCGCGCAATGCCTTTGAAGTATTGACCTGCTACCCGGGCATGCACGCCATCTGGCTCCATCGCCTGTCCGGCGCCTTGTGGAACATGGGTTGGAAATGGCTGGCGCGGCTGGTCTCGAACTTCGGGCGCTGGCTGACCGGGATCGAGATCCACCCGGGCGCCAAGGTCGGTCGCCGGTTCTTCATCGACCATGGCATGGGCATCGTCATTGGCGAAACCGCCGAGATCGGCGACGACGTGACGCTGTACCAGGGCGTGACCCTCGGCGGTACGAGCTGGAACAAGGGCAAGCGCCATCCAACACTGGAAGACGGTGTTGTCGTGGGTGCCGGCGCCAAGGTGCTCGGGCCGTTCACGGTGGGGGCGGGCGCGAAAGTCGGCTCCAACGCCGTGGTCACCAAGGCCGTGCCGCCCGGCGCCACTGTGGTGGGCATTCCAGGGCGCATCATCGTCAAGTCCGATGACGAGCAGGATGCCCGTCGCAAGGCCATGGCCGAGAAGATCGGCTTCGACGCCTACGGTGTCGGCGAAGACATGCCCGACCCGGTGGCTCGCGCCATCAACCAGCTGCTCGACCACCTGCAAGCGGTGGACGGGCGCCTGGAGGGGATGTGCGGCGCCCTGAAGGAACTGGGGAGTAATTATTGTGCCAAGGACCTGCCTGAACTGCGCGAAGAGGATTTCGCGTGTGTGAAGGACAAGGATGAGACCCAGGCCAGCTGAAGCCTTGCCGGCCCCTTCGCGAGCAGGCTCGCTCCCA
>NZ_JAOSHO010000614.1 GCF_025917275.1 Pseudomonas agronomica
GCAGCGCCGACCCCAGGTTAGGCAGGACGATGTAGCGAAAGGTCTGCCAGCCGTCGGCGCCCAGGTCCATCGAGGCCTCGATCAGGCTGTGGGACGTGCGGCGCAGGCGGGCGATGACGTTGTTATAGACGATCACTACGCAGAAGGTCGCGTGGCCGACAATGATGGTGAACATCCCGGGCTCGATGCCCAGGCTCTTGAACGTTGCCAGCAGGGCGATGCCGGTGATGATTCCCGGCAAGGCGATCGGCAGGATCAGCATCAGCGAAATGCCCTGTTTGCCGAAGAAGTCCCGGCGGTACAGCGCCGCCGAGGCCAATGTGCCGAGCACCATGGCAATCAGCGTCGCGACGGTGGCGACCTGCAAGGACAGCTTGATCGCCTCCAGCACGTCGGGGCGCGAGAAGGCCACGCTGAACCACTTCAATGTCAGCCCCTTGGGCGGAAAGCTGAACGCAGCATCTTCGGTGTTGAAGGCATACAGGAAGATGATCAGGATCGGAAAGTGCAGGAACACCAGCCCGCCCCATGCCGCGATCCGCAAGCCCCATGACGCTTGAGAGTCAGAGTGCATCGAAAGCCCCCAGTCGCTTGACGATGGATAGATAGATGGCGATCAGCACGATGGGCACCAGCGTGAATGCCGCGGCCATGGGCATGTTGCCGATGGCGCCTTGCTGGGCGTAGACCATGCTGCCGACGAAATACCCTGGCGGGCCCACCAGTTGCGGCACGATGAAATCCCCCAGGGTCAGCGAGAACGTGAAGATCGAGCCGGCGGCAATTCCGGGGATCGACAACGGCAGGATCACCTGCATGAACGTCTGGCGGGGCTTGGCGCCAAGGTCCGCCGAGGCTTGCAGCAGCGACGGCGGCAGACGCTCCAGGGACGCCTGGATCGGCAGGATCATGAACGGCAGCCAGATGTAGACGAACACCAAAAAACGCCCCAGGTGTGAGGTGGACAAGGTGCTGCCGCCCACGCCGGGAATCCCCAGCACGAACTGCAGCACAGGGCCCAGGCCCAGGTGCTGGACAAACCACTGTGCCACGCCGCCCTTGGCCAGCAGCAGCGTCCAGGCATAGGCCTTGACGATGTAGCTGGCCCACATCGGCAGCATGACCGCGATATAGAAAAACGCCTTGGTCTTGCCGCTGGTGTAGCGCGCCATGTAATAGGCAATCGGGAAGGCGACGATGGCGCTGGCGATGGACACCACGATTGCCATGGCCAGGGTGCGCACGATGATGTCGAAATTCGACGGTTGGAACAGCGCCGCGAAATTCGCCAGGGTCAGGTCCGGCGTGACCGCCATGGTGAAGTCGTCGAAGGTATAGAAACCCTGCCACAGCAAGGTCAGCAGCGAACCCAGGTAAATTGCGCCGAACCAGATCAGCGGCGGCACCAGCAACATCGACAGGTACAGGTTGGGGCGTCGGTACAGCAGGTTGGAAAAACGTCGCAGCGGTGAGCCGGGCGTAGGTGTTCGGGTGAGCGCCAAGGTATTCATTTCAGACCTCGGCCCCGGTGTCGTGCAGGGCGATCATTGCCTCGCGGGCCCAGCGCACGGTGAGTTGCTGGCCGGTCTGGTATTGGGTCGCGTTGTCCACCCATTGGGTATTGGCCTGGCTGAGGTTCAGCGTCTGGCCGTTGTCGAGTTTCAGCTCGTAGCGCGTGGCGCTGCCCTGGTACTGGATGTCATGGAGCAGGCCCTGGATTTCAATTTCATGGCCGGCCAGCGGGCCTTCGGCGAAACGCACATGCTCCGGGCGAATCGAGAACGGCTGAGGATGACCGCTCAATTGCCGGGCCAGTTCGCCACGGATCACGTTGGAGGTGCCGACGAACTCGGCAACGAAGGTGGTCGCCGGTTTCATGTAGAGGTTGCGTGGGGTATCGACTTGTTCGATCCGACCTTTGTTGAACACCGCGACGCGATCCGACATGGACAGCGCTTCGGTCTGGTCGTGGGTGACGAAAATGAAGGTGATGCCCAGTTGGCGTTGCAGCTTCTTCAACTCGCTCTGCATCTGTTCGCGCAACTTCAGGTCGAGGGCGCCCAACGGCTCATCCAGCAGCAACACTCGAGGACGATTGACCAGCGCGCGGGCCAGGGCGACGCGTTGGCGCTGGCCGCCTGAAAGCTGCACCGGCTTGCGCTCGCCGTAGCCGCCCAGGGCGACCATTTCCAGCGCTTCGTCGGCGCGCTTGATTCGTTCTGCCTTGGCCACGCCCTTGACTTTCAAACCGTAGGCCACGTTGTCGCGCACATTCATGTGAGGGAAGAGGGCGTAATCCTGGAAAACCGTGTTGACGTCCCGCTGATAGGGCGCGAGCCCGGTGGCTTCTTCGCCGTGGATGCGGATCGAACCGGCACTGGGTTGCTCGAACCCGGCGATCAGCCGCAGGCACGTGGTCTTGCCCGAGCCGGAAGGGCCCAGCATGGAAAAGAACTCGCCGTCCTGGATATCGATGGAGACCCGGTCAACGGCCTTCACCTCGCCGAATTGACGGGAAACGTGGGTGAACTGGACTGCAAGCGTCATGGTGCGGGGCTCCAAAAGCGGGGCGGTATGAAACGTCAACGATTGGCACGCGATCCGGTGGCGAGGGAGCTTGCTCCCGC
>NZ_JAOSHO010000615.1 GCF_025917275.1 Pseudomonas agronomica
CGAGCAGGCTCGCTCCCACATTGGGATTCGGCCGGACTTGTCAGGCAATCTGCGCCTTAGAAGCCAAATCATCAAAGGTAAACTCATCCAGCGCATCTTCCTGCTCATCCAGCACCTGGCGCGGATGATCATTGCCCGGAATGCTGCTGTCGATCAGGCTCAACAACCGCGAGCCGCGTGGTGTCAGCACAAAATTCTCGCCGTTGCCGCCCTCCTCCTCCGGCCGGGGCTCGATATACCCACGCTCCAACAGCAGCTTTTCGTACTCCCCGGCAACCGCTTTCAGATGATCGAGGTTCTCGATCTCCTCGCCCTGTGCCGCTTTTTCCGCCGCGTGCTGCTCTGCATAAGGCCGAGGGGTGAAACTGTGGCCGGCGCCGTTCTGCACTTCGTGGAGCAACCGTTCGATCAAGTCCCAGTTATAAGTCGTCATCCTGGTCCATCCTCTAAAGCTTAAGAGAGAGATGCCTACCTAACGTGTGACCGAAGCGGTTCAGCGCCGTTCAGCCGGGTTTTCGACCGCCCTTATCCACAAGCCGACCAACGGTTTGTCGAATCCGCCGTCAGCCAAACGACTAACCGTTGCAATCGTCGGTAAATCCATCCCTGAGGAGAAGCCCCATGAACATCGAGCACCATCAGGTCGTCTCGCGTGAAGAATGGCTCGCCGCCCGCCGCGAACACCTGGCCCACGAAAAAGCCTTCACCCGTGAACGAGACAAACTCAGCGCCGAACGCCGCGCCCTGCCCTGGGTAAAAATAGAAAAACCCTACCGCTTCCAAGGCTCCCACGGCGAACTGAGCCTCGCCGACCTGTTCGGCGGCCGCAGCCAACTGATCATCTACCACTTCATGTTCGGCCCCGGCTGGACCGAAGGCTGCCAAGGCTGCTCGTTCCTGTCCGACCACATCGACGGTGCCAACCAACACCTGGCCCACCACGACGTCGCCGTGGTGGCCGTCTCCCGCGCCCCCTTCAGCGAATTCCAACCCTTCAAGCGCCGCATGGGCTGGGCCTTCGACTGGGTCTCGTCGCAAGACTGCGACTTCAACTATGACTTCGGCGTCAGCCTCAAAACCGAAGACAGCGCCGCCGGAAAAGCCACCTACAACTACGAAAAAACCGACACCACCGAAGGCGAACTCCCAGGCCTCAGCGTCTTCTATCGCAACGAAGCCGGCGACATCTTCCACACCTACTCGACTTACGCCCGCGGCCTCGACATCCTGGTCGGCACCTACAACTACCTCGACCTCACGCCCAAGGGCCGCAATGAAGACGAGATCATGGATTGGGTGCGGCATCATGATAAGTATGAAGAGGCCAGGCCCAAGGGCTGCTGCCACAGCTGATGCGCCAAGCAGCCCAGTCGAGCGACGTGGCGAGGGAGCTTGCTCCCGCTCGACTGCGCAGCGGTCGCCAGTTTTGCCTTAACCACAGCGCTACGCGAGAGGATTGATCGAATCGGAAGACCTGCGGGCGCCGCTAACAGAATCGATGAAAACGGGCGACTTCTCAGTCGCCCGCTTCATAGCATTGATTTGCTCATCGCCGATGGCCCTGCTGGGCCTGCATGTATTGGCGAAGAAGCTGATTGATGCGTGTCTGATAGCCCGCGCCCTGCCCCTTGAACCACTCGACCACATCGGCATCAAGGCGAATAGTCACCGCCTGCTTTACCGGCACACGCAGCTCGGCGCGACGGAAGAAATCCTCATCCAATTCGGGGATATCGCTGGTATCGATGTCCGCATCATCTAACTTGGCCAAGCGCTCCCAGTCAGTTTTCGATGTTTTCGGCATAACGTATGGCCTCCTGCTTAGTGGCTTTTCGGGCGGAGATGATGCGGATCACATCGTCCCGCCGTTCGGTATACACGACCACGCCAATCAACGCTTTGATCAATCCGATAGTGATCCAACGCTCTTCCCCGTAAGCCATTCGGTCATCGTGGAAGACCAGCATCGGATGCTGGAAAATGCCCGGCACGTCGTTGAAGTCGATGCCGTGCTTAAGAATGTTGGCCCGGTTCTTGGCTTCGTCCCATTCAAATAGCATGGGACCTTCTGTACTTACTTACGTACATACACACTACTCTCCTCTGCAGAAATACACAGCCCCGGTAGCTCGATGAGATGACCATCGGATCGCTAGCGACATTGGAAACAGCTCAGAAGGCGCAACCGTATTCGACACATGACGCCTCTTTCTCGAAGATTACTGTCGTAACCGTCCATCTGAAATCAGACGCATCCTGTAAAAAAGTGCGAAAGGTCCTGCGCAGAGGTGGAAACCTCCTGCAAAACGGACAGACAAGATGGCAAACAGGTCGTAGTAAGAAACGGGGACTGACTCCGCATCGCGATGAATACGAAGGAGAAAAGCCCGCGGTTGCTGATGCGACTAAGCACAATCCTCAAGTCGATCACCGCTCCCGTGGCGAGGGAGCTTGCTCCCGCTCGACTGCGCAGCAGTCGCTTGCTTTAAGCCGACAAATGCTAGGTCAAACGTCCTACATGAAGCTCGGAAAGCGGTGTCTTGTGGCATTGGAACAAGCCAGCCTATAGTCCCTCGTCGCCCAAAAAGGCGATTCGGGTTTGGCGACTCGATTACAGAGAA
>NZ_JAOSHO010000616.1 GCF_025917275.1 Pseudomonas agronomica
CAGCTCCTACCGGGGGATGTGCGTCGCCGCAGACTCAGCCGTGGACTCTCACCCAGACGCTGACGAGCACCGTCGCCGCCATCAGCCATGCCACGGCAGCGACGGCCAATGAGGCTTCGAGGCGCATCCGGTCGACCATCACGTACAACGTCGCGAGATAGACAAAGTACGGAATGATCGACCACATGCCGAACACGATCGTGGTCTTCAGGTCATCGACCGAACGGCCCTTGCCGACGATGTAATGGGCGATCAGCGCAAAGGTCGGGAACAGGGGTACCAGCCCGGCAATGTAGTAATTCCTGGTCTTGGCCAGCATTGCCAGGATGACCACCACGGCTGCACCTAGCGCCGCTTTGAAAATCAGATCCACAAGTTACCGTCCGGTTGATTAGTGGCTCAGGCCATATTTTTTGACTTTGTCGAACAGCGTGGTCTTGGCCATGCCCAATTCCTGGCTGGCCTGGGTCAGGTTGCCGCCGCTGCGTTGCAACGCGTCCACCAGCAGGTTGCGTTCGAAGGCTTCCACTGCTTCGGCGAAGGCCAAGCCCTGGGTGCCGCTGCTGGCACCTGATTTCTTGAAGGCCGGCAGGCCGAGGGCGTAGCGTTCGGCGACGTTGCGCAGTTCGCGCACATTGCCCGGCCAATCGTGGCTCATCAGGTTCGACAGGGTCTGGTTGTCGAGTTCCGGCACGGTACGGTCGAAGCGCAGGGATGATTGGCGCAGGAAGTATTCGAACAACTGCAGGATGTCCTCGCGCCGCTCACGCAGGGGCGGCAGCTCAAGTGTCACGACGTTGAGGCGGTAATACAGGTCGCTGCGAAACTGTCCGGCCCGGCCCATTTCGTCGAGGTCGGACTTGGTGGCGGCGATCACCCGGCAATCCACGGCCACGCTCTGGTTCGAACCCAGGCGCTCGAGGGTGCGTTCCTGCAATACACGCAACAGCTTGATCTGCAGGGGCAGGGGCATGCTTTCCACTTCATCGAGAAACAGCGTGCCACCGTCGGCGTGTTCGATCTTGCCGATCCGGCGTTTGCCGGCACCGGTGAAGGCGTTCGCCTCGTGGCCGAAGATCTCGCTTTCGAACAGGTTTTCCGGCAGGCCGCCGCAGTTCAGCGCGACGAACTGTTTGTCGTGGCGCCGGCTGAAATCATGCAGGCAACGGGCGACCAGTTCCTTGCCGGTGCCGGTTTCGCCTTCGATCAGCACATTGGCCGAGGTGTCGGCAACGTTGGCAATCAACGCCCGCAGGTGTTGCATGGCTGGCGAGCGACCGATGATCCGGCCTTCGAGGGAATCGCGCTCGGCCAATTGCCTGCGCAACGACGAAACTTCCCGGGCCAGGCCGCGCTGCTCAAGGGCACGACGAGCGACGTCCACCAGGCGTTCGGGAGAGAACGGTTTCTCCATGAAGTCGTAGGCGCCTTTCTGCATGGCGTCGACGGCCATGGAAATGTCGCCGTGACCGGTGATCAACACCACCGGCAAGCGGCTGTCCCGCGCCTTGAGGCGGGTGAGCAATTCCAGGCCATCGATGCCCGGCAAGCGGATGTCGCTGATGACGATACCTGCGAAATCATCACCGACTTGTTCCAGCGCCTCTTCGGCACTGCCTACGCCGATGCACGGAATGTCTTCCAGGCTCAAGGCCTGCTGGCAGCCCAGCAGGACATGGGGGTCGTCTTCGACGATCAATACACTCAGGTCGTTGTTCATAGCGGCTCGGCAGGAGAAAGGCTTACCAACGGTAAACTGAGGACGAACGTGGTTCCACCGCCATCCGGATGCTCGACACCCAGGTGTCCGCCCGCGGCGGCGCTCAGGCTCGCCGAAAGCGTCAGGCCCAGCCCCAGGCCTTGTTCGCCGGGTTTGGTGGTGAAGAAGGGTTCGAAAAGATGCTTGCGGGCTTCCGGGTCGATGCCATGGCCATTGTCCCGTACCCGCAGGCGATATTTGCCGTCGCTGGTCTTGCCTTCGAGCCATAGCGTCGGCTCGGGCTGGGCCTGCATGGCGTCCAGGGCGTTGCCGATCAGGTTCACCAGTATCTGTTCCAGGCGCGTCTGGTCGATCTGCACCTGGACGTCATCGAAATCGGAATGTATCTGGATAGCCCGGTTTTCCAGGCGTCCACCCAGCAGTTGCAGCGCGGCTTCGACAGCCTTGCCCAGGCTCGCACGGCCCTTGTCATCGCCGCGCCGGGCAAAGGCTCGCAGGCTGGCGGTGATGCGACCCATGCGGTCGATCAATTCGTTGATGGTCTTGAGGTTGGCGCTGGCAACGTCCAGTTGGCCGCGCTCCAGGAAGCGCACGGTGTTGCCTGACAGGGTACGCAGGGCGGCCAGCGGCTGGTTGAGCTCATGGGCGATGCTGGTGGACATCTGGCCGATCGCTGCCAATTTACCGGCCTGCACCAGCTCATCCTGGGCGCGGCGCAAGGTTTCCTCGGCCTGCCGCCGTTCACGGATCTGACCCTTGAGCCGTTCGTTGCTGGCCCGCAGGTCGGTGGTGCGTTCGGTAATCCGACGTTCGAGCTGATTGTTTGCCTCTTGCAGCGCTTCGCGGGCGGCGAGGCGGGTGGCGATGACCTTGCGCCGCTCGTTCCAGGCGATCA
>NZ_JAOSHO010000617.1 GCF_025917275.1 Pseudomonas agronomica
CGAGAAAAGGTCAATTCTGGTTGGTGCAGTTATTGGAGAGCTTGCGGTAGTCCAGCGCCTGTTCATGCCCCGCCGAATCCAGATAGGTCATGCGCGCATTCACCACGCCACAGGCCGGTTGCGGGTCTTCGCTCAGGGACAGCACTTTGCGCACGTCCAGGTGGGTGCCATAGCTGTAGGTGTGCGGCTGGACGGTGCTTTCGGCCCGGGCCGACAGGGTGCAGACGTTCAGTGCGGCGAACAGGCAGGCGGCGTAGATGGCTTTGGTGTTCATGGCGGTGTCCTCGATTCAATGGATGTTTGTTCCAGAGGCCGGTCGTGCTGCCTCGATGGATGCCATTGAACGCCGTCCAGGTATCGCGCCTGTATCGAGCCGGAGGCTTTTTGCATCGCTGTGTATCCGCCGCGCGCCAGATACACTGCAATACAAACCGTCGCGGGCCAGGCCGGCTGCCGGCTGTAGACTCACCCACAACAAAACGCCAAGGGGCAGAACACCATGGATCATGTCGATCATGTGTTAATCGTGGATGACGATCGCGAGATCAGGGAACTGGTAGGCAACTACCTGAAAAAGAACGGCCTGCGCACCACCGTCGTGGCGGATGGCCGGCAAATGCGCGCCTTCCTGGACACCACTCCGGTGGACCTGATCGTGCTGGACATCATGATGCCCGGCGACGATGGCCTGGTGTTGTGCCGGGAACTGCGCGCCGGCAAGCACAAGGCCACGCCGGTCTTGATGTTGACCGCTCGCAACGACGAGACCGACCGCATCATCGGCCTGGAAATGGGCGCGGACGATTACCTGGTCAAGCCCTTCGCCGCCCGCGAACTGCTGGCCCGCATCAACGCGGTGCTGCGGCGCACGCGCATGTTGCCGCCCAACCTGGTGGTCACCGAGAGCGGGCGCCTGCTGGCGTTTGGCCGCTGGCGGCTGGATACCACGGCCCGGCATCTGCTGGACAGCGACGGCACCATGGTGGCCTTGAGCGGCGCCGAGTACCGGTTGCTACGGGTATTCCTCGACCATCCGCAGCGGGTGCTCAACCGCGACCAGTTGCTGAACCTGACCCAGGGCCGCGACGCCGACCTGTTCGACCGCTCCATCGATTTGCTGGTCAGTCGCCTGCGCCAGCGCCTGTTGGACGATGCTCGCGAGCCGGCCTACATCAAGACCGTGCGCAGCGAAGGCTATGTGTTCTCGCTGCCGGTGGAGATCCTCGAGGCCTCGGTATGAGTCTGCCGCTGCGTTGGCCGCGCACCCTCGCCTCGCGCTTGTCGCTGATCTTCCTGATCGGCCTGGTGCTGGCCCAGGGTTTGTCATTCGGCGTCCAGTACTACGAACGCTACGAGAGCGCCAAGAACACCATGCTCGGCAACCTGGAGACCGACGTCTCGACGTCTGTCGCCATTCTCGACCGCCTGCCAGCCGCTGAACGAGAGGCCTGGCTGCCGAAACTCGCCCGGCGCAACTATGGCTATCTGCTTGGCGAAGGCCAGCCTGGCCTGCCGATGCTTCCCGACAACGCGCCGATCTCGGTCAGTTCCCTCCAGGAAGCGCTGGGCGATTCCTATGCGTTGACCTTCAACCAGATCCCGGGCCCGACGATGCACTACCAGGCGCACCTGCGGCTGAAGGACGGCAACCCGTTGACCATCGACGTGCGCCCGGCCATGGCGCCGCTTTCACCTTGGCTGCCGATGGTCTTGCTCGGGCAATTGGCGCTGTTGATCGGCTGCACTTGGCTGGCCGTGCGCATCGCCGTCAGCCCCCTCACCCGGCTGGCCCAAGCGGTGGAAACCCTGGACCCCAACGCCCACGGCGTACGCCTGGACGAAAAAGGCCCGACCGAAGTGGTGCACGCGGCGAAGGCCTTCAATGCCATGCAGGACCGCATCGCCGCCTATCTGAAGGAGCGCATGCACCTGTTGGCCGCGATTTCCCATGATTTGCAGACGCCCATCACCCGCATGAAACTGCGGGCCGAGTTCATGGACGACGGCGTCGAGAAAGACAAGCTCTACAGCGACCTGGGCGAAATGGAGCATCTGGTGCGTGAAGGCGTGGCCTACGCCCGCAGCATCCATGGCGCCACCGAGGCCAGTTGCCGGATCAGCCTGGACGCGTTTCTCGACAGTTTGGTGTTCGATTACCAGGACACGGGACAGGACGTGCAATTGTCCGGCAAGAACGCCGCCGTCATCGACACCCGTCCCCATGCCTTGCGTCGGGTGCTGGTCAACCTGGTGGACAACGCCTTGAAGTTCGGCGGCGCGGCGCAGATCCAGGTCCAGCCCGCCGCCACCGGCAAGTTGGCGATCCAGGTCCTGGACCGCGGCCCCGGCATCAGCGAGCAGGAACTGGCCGAAGTGCTCAAGCCGTTCTACCGGGTGGAAAGCTCGCGCAACCGGGAAACCGGCGGCACCGGCCTGGGCTTGGCCATCGCCCAACAACTGGCGAATGCCATGGGCGGCTCGCTGACCTTGAGCAATCGCGAGGGTGGCGGGTTATGCGCCGAGTTGCGCTTGGGTTGCGATACGTCGGCCTGAAGCCAACTGAATCCCTTGTGGAGATCCCTTGTGGGAGCGAGCCTGCTCGCGAA
>NZ_JAOSHO010000618.1 GCF_025917275.1 Pseudomonas agronomica
GTGGGAGCGAGCCTGCTCGCGAAAGTGGCCTGTCAGGCAACATCAATCAGGCATGGGTATCGATCGAAACAGTCATCGCCTGCAACAGCGCAGCCTGCAGGGTCTGCAAGGTCGCCTGGGTTGCCATGATCTGGGTCTGGATCGCCATGGCCTCCTGGGATTTCTGCTCCTGGTCGGCCTGGCTTTTCTGCACGCGGGCCAACTGGGCTTGTTGCTCGGCCAGCAGTTTCTCAGTCCGCTCGATCTGCTTCTTCAACTGCTCGATGACGTTGCTGGCGCCGCTGCTGCCGCCCACACCGGCGATGTTCGCACCGCTGGTGTCGACTTTCAGAGCCTTGTCCTTGTCTTCGCTGCTGTCAGTCGGTGTCACCGGACTGACTGCCTTTTCTTCTTCAGCCCCGCGAATGGAGACTTTGGGCGCTGACAGCGGATAAGGGTTTACGGTCGTTGCGCTGATACTGGTCATAGAGACTCCTCCTTGGCTGACCGGTTATCGGCACGCAACAGCGCTTCTTGAGGCTGAATCGTTTCAATAAATAAACTCGAAACGGTCGGCGTCCAGGTTGGCCGGAAACCGCGTGCGATACGCTGCCAGGTCCGCCGCGCTCAAGCACACGGTGAACACACCATCGGCTTCGCCAGCGCTGAGCAGGGTTTCGCCCTGGAAGTCCAGCACCTGGCTGTCGCCGGTATAGGCGAAGCCCTTGCCGTCAGTGCCGATCCGGTTAACCGCCGCTACGTAGCACAGGTTTTCGATGGCCCGCGCCGGCAGAAGCCGGTTCCAGTGATGGCGCCGGGCGCCCGGCCAGTTGGCGGTATACAGCAACAGGTCGGTGTCCTCGGCGTCGCGACTCCACGCAGGGAAACGCAGGTCGTAGCAGATCAACGGCCGGATCCGCCACCCCTTGAGCTCGAACAACACTTGCTGATCGCCCGGCGTGTAGTGGTTGTGCTCGCCCGCCATGCGAAACAGATGGCGCTTGTCGTAATGCAGCACTTCGCCGTCCGGCCGCGCCCACAGCAAGCGATTGCGATGACTGCCATCGGCGGCCTGGACGATCACGCTGCCGGTGATCACCGCCTCCAGTTTCGCCGCCTGGTCCTTGAGCCATTTGCTGGCGGGTCCTTTTTCAGGCTCCGCCAGGGTCTCGGATTCCATGGAAAAACCGGTGGTGAACATTTCCGGCAGGATAATCAGGTCCGCCCCGCGCGCCTGTTCAAGCAACGTGTCGAAATGCTCCAGGTTGGCCCGGCGGTCGTGCCAGGCCAAGGTGGTCTGGATCAAGGCAACGTTCAGGTTGGGCAAGGCGCTCAGATCACGCATAGTTTTTCCGCCGCTTCGCGCAGCGTCTCCTCGCGCTTGGCAAAGCACAAGCGCACCAGGCGCTGGCCCTGCGGCGGGTTCTGGTAGAAGACCGAAATCGGAATGGTCGCCACGCCGTGTTCACGGGTCATCCACAGCGCCATATCGACGTCATTGAGATCCGGGCGGATCTGCGAGTAATCGACCAGTTGGAAGTAAGTGCCGGCGACGCGCTTGAAGCTGAACCGCGACGGCGCCAGCAGATCGCAGAACAGGTCGCGCTTGGCCTGATAGAAGCCTGGCAATTCATCGACGTGTTCGGGGTGCTCGGCCATGTAGTCGGCCAATGCATATTGCAACGGCGTCACGCCGCAGAAGCTGACGTACTGATGCACCTTGCGCAGCTCCGCCGTCAGGGCCGGTGGCGCCACGACATAGCCGGTTTTCCAGCCCGTGACGTGGTAGGTCTTGCCGAACGAACTGACCACGAAGGCGCGGCGATACAGTTCCTCATGGGCAAGTACGCTGGCATGGGGCACGCCGTCGAATACCAGGTGCTCGTAGACTTCGTCGCTGATCAGGTAGATGTCACGATCACGGATCAAGGCCGCCAATTGGTCCAGCTCGGCGCGGCTGATCAACGCTCCGCTGGGGTTGTGCGGCGTGTTGAGGATAATCATGCGCGTGCGCGGGCTCAGGGCTTCGCCGAGCTTCTGGAAATCGATGGCGAAATCGTCCAGGCCCAGTGGCACATGCACGCAACGCCCGCCGGCCAGTTGCACGGAAGGCTCGTAGCTGTCGTAGGCTGGGTCGAAGACGATGACTTCGTCGCCACTGTTAACCACCGCCGCAATAGCGCAGAAAATCGCCTGGGTCGCGCCTGGGGTCACGGTGACTTCCTGATCGGCATCGACGCTGGCGCCATAGCTACGGGCGATCTTCGCCGCGATCTGCTGGCGCAGCGCCGGCAGGCCGGTCATGGGCGAATATTGGTTGTGGCCTTGGGCAATGTGCCGGCCGACCGCATCGCGCAGGGCTTGCGGGCCATCGAAATCGGGAAACCCCTGGGACAGGTTCAGCGCGCCGGTCTGTGCGGCGAGCTGGGACATCTGGGTGAAAATCGTGATGCCGACGTTCGGCAACTTGCTGGTGATCATCGAGGGTTCCCTGGGTCTGCACCCGGCTCTGGTGCGGCGCGGGAGAGGTCGAGGATAGCCCAATCGCCGGGCATGAAAAAGGGTGCCCGTGGGCACCCTCTTCAATGCGTATCATCACACAACCCCGTGGCGAGGGA
>NZ_JAOSHO010000619.1 GCF_025917275.1 Pseudomonas agronomica
GAATCTCAAGCGAATAATCAAAAGATCAAAAGATCGCAGGCTTCGCCAGCTCCTACAAAGCCGAACGAGCATAATCCCCTCACCACAGGACATTAGCAGTGCATTTGTCCTACTGCCACGCTAGCCCCGTTCCCACATGTCAGCTAGCATCGCAGTTTTGCCAGGACAGCCGACCATGAAGATCGTCTCCTTCAACATCAACGGCCTGCGAGCCCGTCCCCATCAGTTGGCGGCACTGATCGACAAGCACCAGCCGGACGTGATCGGGTTGCAGGAAACCAAGGTCCACGACGAACAGTTCCCGCTGGCCGAGGTGCAAGCCTTGGGCTACCACGTGCATTACCACGGGCAGAAAGGCCACTACGGTGTCGCCCTCCTCTCGCGCCAAGCGCCGCTGACCCTGCACAAAGGCTTCGAGACCGACGACGAAGATGCGCAGCGGCGTTTCATCTGGGGCACGTTTGCCGATGCCAACGGTGTGCCGGTGACCATCATGAACGGCTATTTCCCCCAAGGTGAAAGCCGCGACCACCCCACCAAGTTCCCGGCCAAGGAGCGCTTCTACAGCGACCTCCAGCAATTGCTGGAAACCCGCTTCAGCAATGACCAGCCGGTTGTGGTCATGGGCGACGTGAACATCTCGCCAGAAGATTGCGACATCGGCATCGGCCCGGACAATATGAAGCGCTGGCTGAAGACCGGTAAATGCAGCTTCCTGCCGGAAGAACGCGAGTGGATGGCGCGCCTGAAGAATTGGGGCCTGGTGGACAGCTTCCGCCACTTGAATCCGGACGTCACCGACCGCTTCAGCTGGTTCGACTACCGCAGCCGCGGTTTCGAAGACGAACCCAAGCGCGGCCTGCGCATCGACCTGATCATGGCCTCCCACGGCCTGTTGCCACGGGTCAAGGACGCCGGCGTGGATTATGAACTGCGGGGCATGGAAAAACCGTCGGACCATGCGCCGATCTGGTTGGAACTGAGCTGAGTCCCAGCCTTCAGATTCTCTGTAAGAGATCCCTGTGGGAGCGAGCTTGCTCGCGATGACGGCAGCACAGTCAGTATTGATGTGGCAGATAAACCGCTATCGCGAGCAAGCTCGCTCCCACACTTGATCGCGCCGGTCATTCGTTTTTCGTCGCACCCCTGTCATCTTTCAGTAACCCGACTGACTTAATCTTCCGGCACTTCCCAAGGTCAGAAGGTGGCCGGCATGCGGCTGTGCGTTGTATTTTTTCTCGGCTTCTGGCTGCCATGCGTGGCATGGGCCGACCGTTTGCCCATTCCTGACCACGGCCCTGCCCTGCGCGTGCAAGGCTCCAATACCATCGGCGCGGCGTTGGGACCGGCCCTGGTCAGGGGCTTGATGGAAGAACAGGGATTGCTCAAGGTCAGCACCGAAATCACCGGCCATGACAACGAACAGCGCATCGTCGGGCAGACCGCCGATGGACAACGCGTGGAAGTCGACATCGCCGCCCACGGCTCCAGCACCGGATTCACCGCCCTCAAGCAAGCCAACGCCGACCTGGCCGCCTCTTCCCGACCAATCAAGGAAAGCGAACTTAAGGACCTGGCGGCCCTCGGCGATCTGAAAAGCCCGACATCCGAACAGGTCATCGCCATCGACGGCCTGGCGATTATTCTTCACCCACAAAACCCATTACGGCAGCTCGACACCGTGCAACTGGCACGCATCTTCAGCGGCGAGGCAAAAACCTGGGAAGCCGTGGGTGGCACTGGCGGGCCGATTCATGTGTATGCCCGGGACGAGCAGTCCGGCACCTATGACACCTTCAAGGAATTGGTACTCAACCGACAGGGAAAAAAGCTCGATCCTACGGCCAGGCGCTTCGAATCCAGCGAACAATTGTCGGACGCTGTCAGCCAGGACCCACAAGGCATCGGTTTCATCGGCTTGCCCTACGTGCGCCAGGCGAAACCTCTGGCAATTGTCGCCGGCGATTCCCAACCCATGTTGCCGCTGAACAACCTGATCGCCACCGAGGACTACCCCCTGTCCCGGCGTTTGTTCTTTTATTTACCGCCCTTGCAGACCAATCCGTGGGCCGATGCGCTGGTGGCATTCACCCAAAGCGAACAGGGCCAGGCCATCGTCGCGGCCAACGGCTTCATCGCCCAGACCGTCCAGGCCATGTCTGTTACCCCCAACGCCTTGATGCCCGAGGGTTATCAGGCCCTAAGCCGTCATGCCCAGCGCCTGACCGTGAATTTTCGTTTCGAAGAAGGCAGCGCCAATCTCGACAACAAGGCCCATCAAGACCTCGGTCGCGTGCTCGACTACATCAAGCAGCATGGCAAAGCCGATCGGCGCGTGACCCTGGTGGGTTTCGGTGACGCCAAGGACGATCCAGCGCGCGCCGACCTGCTGTCCAAACTGCGGGCGATGGCGGTGCGGCGTGAACTGGTCAAATCCGGGGTGGCGTTGCGTGAAATACGCGGGTTCGGCGCGTTGATGCCGGTGGCGGCCAACAGTGAGGATGAAGGACGTGTTCGCAATCGGCGGGTGGAGGTTTGGGTTTACTGAACGCCACAAGCAGCGCAACACAACTCCCGTGGCGAGGGAGCTTGCTCC
>NZ_JAOSHO010000062.1 GCF_025917275.1 Pseudomonas agronomica
CGCGAGCAGGCTCGCTCCCACAAAAAGGGGTCAGCCTACGAGACCGCGTTGTTTGATCACGCCGAATACGTCTGTCGCGTCTTGCACGCGGATCCGGGCAACGTTGGTCAGGGTGTTGATGTCGCTGGTGGAGGAGTCGCGCAGGCTGGAGCAGGCCACCAGGGTCCGGAAGTCGAGCGTGGCGAGCAGGCGTTCGCTGATGCAGGCGTGAAGTTCGGGCAGTGGGGCGCGGCTGTCGATCAGTAGGCTACAACCTGACGCACAGGGGAACGCAATCCCCTGTGGCAAGGGAGCAAGCGCCCTCGCCACGGGTGTAAGGCTCAGGCTTTGGGCTGCTGCGCCGTCCAGTGCTTCATCTCTTGCGCAATAAAGTGATTCACCAGGTCGCTGTACATCTTCTCGATGGCATCCGGGTCCAGTCCTTCGGCCTCGGCCCATTCCCGCCGAGTCGCCAGCATCGCCTTGAAGCGCTCCGGGGCGCGTACCGACGTGGCCGATGTCTTGAACTTCGACGCCGCGAGCACGTACTGAAAGCGTTTGCCCAGCAGCTTGATGACGGCTTGGTCGAGGGTATCTATTTCCTGGCGGATTTCTTCCATGCCGGTGCATTGCGCAGGGGGCAGTCGGTTGCAGGCTTCCATGTAGATCACTCCATTGGTTCGCGTTGGATCGGCCCAGCCTGGGCCGGTTTTGCGGTGGGAATCAAAAATGCCAATCTTCAGCGCGAACGACCCGGCAGAAAGGGCCTGCGAGCGTCGCATTGTGATGCGCGATGATTGCTTGGGCGTTCAAGGCCGGCGTATCGGAGCAGGTATGCCCCTCGGCGATCAGCACTGCATCGAAGCCCAGGTCCCGGGCGGCGCGGCAAGTACTGTCGATACAATACTGGGTTTTCATGCCGGCGATCACCACGCCTTCGACGCCCTGCGCCTGCAACTGCTCAGCCAAACCCGTCATGGCGAAGGCATTGGGGCGTTTTTTTTCGAAGATCACTTCGTTGCCTGCCAGTTGCAGTTCCGGCACCAGTTGCGTCAATGGACTTTCAGGTTCGATGGGCGAGCCAGGCGGGCCTACATGGCGAGCCAGGAAGACCGGAGTACCGGCGATGCGAGCCTTGCTCAGCAGGGTATTTAAAGTATCCAACAGCGCTTCACCTGCCCAGGGCTTGTCCGGGCCATGGAACAAGCCAACTTGCATATCGAGAATCAACAGTGCGTGCATGGTGCTTTCCTTGCGTTTGAGCCAGCGACGCAAGGGCAAAAAGAAAGGCCCTTACCATCACTGGCGGGCCTTTGGGATTCGTGTGTCAGGTGCTCACGACATCTCACGGCCCGCGTTGGCGGTCGTGGTCGTGGTGGGCGAGGAAGTCTGGTCGAGATTCATTGCCCGACGGTAGCTGAGGGCTGTGGGGCTTGGCAAGCGGCGTTTTGGCGCTACTTCGATTGCTGAAGGAGTTCCCCTGTGGGAGCGAGCCTGCTCGCGAAAGCGGCGGCACAGCGAATGAAGATGCGAGCTGACCCACCGCCTTCGCGAGCAGGCTCGCTCCCACAAAAAGGGGTCAGCCTTCGAGACCGCGTTGTTCGATGACGCCGAATACGTCTGTCGCATCTTGCACGAGGATCCGGGCGACGTTGGTCAAGGTGTTGATGTCGCTGGTTGAAGAGTCGCGCAGGCTGGAGCAGGCCACCAGGGTCAGGAAATCGAGCGTGGCGTGTAGGCGCTCGCTGACGCAGGCGTGAAGTTCGGGCAGTGGGGCGCGGCTGTCGATCAGTAGGACGGGGTGGGTGGTGGCGGTTTGGGTGAGAGGGGTGTAGCGGGGTAACGGTTGATCAGCTGTCATGAGATTACTTCCTTCAATAAAAGAAATGCCCCCTTTTCGCTGCGAAACAAATGGGTGGCAGTTGCGCGCAGGTTCGCAGACCGAGGAAGGAAAACTCGGCAGACCCGAAAGTCTCCCGCGCGCAACCGCCATAAAATGAAAGCGGGCAAGTTTGCCTGAATTTCACTCAACGGTGCATTTCCTTTGCTATCGGGCTGCGAAACCCAGTCACTGACGAAAGCCAGCGACGCCCCAACTATAGAAGTCGCCCCCAGCCCCCACAACCGACCTGTAGGACGCCCTCGATCCCCCGTGGCGAGGGAGCTTGCTCCCGCTGGGCTGCGAAGCGGCCCCAAATCAGCGATTCCATTTGTCCAGGCACACCGCAGCGCCCGGTTTTGCGGCGGCTGCGCCACCGAGCGGGAGCAAGCTCCCTCGCCACGGGTCGTCATTTCCTACGAGATTTTCGGACCGCCTCGACTCATCGCAAGCCCCGGAAAAACCCCCGAATATCCTCCGCCAACAACTCAGGCTGCTCCAACGCCGCAAAATGACCGCCCCGGGGCATCTGCGTCCAGCGCTGGACGTTGTAGCCACGCTCCACCCAACTGCGTGGCGGCAGCGGCAGTTCCTTGGGAAACAGCGCGACCCCCAACGGCGGCTTTATTCGCTCACCGCTGGCAAGCACCAGAGGCCGGCGGCTGCCTTCCACGTACGGGCGAAACGACGAGCCAATGCAGTTGGTCAGCCAGTAGAGCGTCACATTGGTCAGCAACCATTCGCGGTCGATGGGGGCGCTCGGATCGCACCACGACAGAATCTTCTCGCCCATCCAGGCGAGCAATCCCGCAGGTGAGTCGTTCAAGCCCACGGCCAGGCTTTGCGGCTTGGTGCGCTGGATGTGCGCATAGGCACCTTCGGCTTCGCTGAAGGCCGCGGCGCGTTGCTGGAATGCCGTTTCTTCTTCGCTCAACGGCGGATCGGTTTCGCCCAGGGGCGGGCGGTAGGCGCCGGGGATGTAGTTGAGGTGGATGCCGGTCAGGCGCTCGGGAAAGCGCACGCCCAACCAACTGGTGACAGCCGCGCCCACATCGCCGCCCTGGGCACCGAATCGTTGATAACCCAGTCCGGACATCAACTCGCTCCATAAACCGGCCACTTCATAAGGGCCACAACCGGTTTGCTTGAACGGCGCGGAAAAGGTGTAGCCCGGCAACGACGGCACCACCACGTCAAAGGCATCCGCCGGGTCGCCGCCGTGGCTGGCGGGGTCTGTCAGCAGTTCGATGATGCGCTGCATCTCGATGTACGAGCCGGGCCAGCCATGGGTGAGCACCAGCGGCATGGGATTGGGCCCGATCCCGCGCTGGTGGACGAAATGAATCTCTTGCTCGCCCAGGGTGGCGAGGAACTGTGGCAGGCGATTGAGTGCTACTTCCTGAGCGCGCCAGTCAAAGGTCGTCGACCAGTGGGTGATGAGGTCGCGCAGCACATCCGCGTTCATGCCTTCGCTCCAGCCCACGCCGGCCAAGGGCTCCGGCAAGCGGGTGTTTCGCACGCGGTATTTCAAGTCATCAAGTGCGCTTTCAGGCGTGTCGATGACAAAAGGTCTGGCGAACATGTTTTCCTCCAAACAGCTGGATCAGGACGCCAAGCGTGCTTTCTGCCGCGTCCAGGCCAGTTTTATGGCTTCGATGTTCGGCACGAACCTGGACATATGCCGAACCCCTATCACAGGTACCTTACGGTCGTTGATGGTGGCGGTAAATCCGTAAGTGGCGCGGTAGGACGAAGAGTCGACATGGTCGAGCGGTGCTTCGTTTCCGAATGCTTCCCACAGGATCCGCGCCGCCGACGGGCTGCCCAGGCCATTGCTGTAGGCGATGATCAGCTCAGGCTCGGCGAGGGGGACGGTTACGCGCTGGAAGAAATCCATGGATTTGCGGGTCAACGACTCCAGGCTCGCCGCAGGGGACTGGCGCGCCGCTTTCTGGATGGCCGCGGCGTCGGCGGAGCAAAGGAGCAAGGCGTTGGTGTAGATCGTGTCGCGCCAGTCGAAGCCCAGCTCGGCAGGCAGTTGTGTCAGGCGCCGGGCCAGGGTCTTGGTGCCCCAGCCGCCTTCCAATCCATGGGCGACGTTGGAAAAGGACGGTTGGTCATAGCCGGCGTGGATGGCTCCCGCGTTGGTGTGAATGGCGTCGGCGAGTGAGCCGTTGAAGCCGACCATGATCAATCGCTTGCGACTCGCTGGCGCGGCAAGCAGCTCGAAGGCGCAGTCAAAGGGGCGGGCCGGAAAGTCGCCGATATCCAGCTCTTCCAGTGCCGCAAGAATGAAGTCGCGGGTTTTCAGCGGCATGGTTGCATCCGTTCGTGGCTCGTAATGATCGGGCGCGGGCCAAGGCAGGCGACTGCAGTCGCTTTTGTCTTGGCCCGGCGGCAGGCCGATTCAGTCGCCTAGGGTAGGCGATTTGAACAGGCGCCGACAATTGGCCACGCCCCGTTCAACGCTGCTTCGACCCCCCACCAATCTGCCAGACATACGGCGGTTCCGTCCCATTGATCTCCCAATCCCCGATGATGCGCTCCTTGTAGATCAGCGGATTATGGGACGCCGCCGTGCGGGCGTTGCGCCAGTGGCGGTCGAGGGCTTTGCCGGTGCTGGTGGCGGAAGCGCCGAGGGCGTTGAACAGGTCGCTGGTGGCACGCAGCGTCAGGTCGGCGACCACCGCCTGGGCCTGGGCCGATTCGAGCTCGGCGAGGATGTTGGCGGTGTGCTCGGCTTCTGTGTCCTGGCCGAAGCGGCTTTCATAGGCCCGTTGCGAGGCAGCGGCGGCGCGCAGGGTCGTGGCTTCGGCGGCGTAGACCTGGGCCGATGCCTTGCCGATCACTTGCTGGACCTGGACGTCCTGGCTTACTTCGCTGGCGTTGCCGGTGCTGAACACGCGGGTGCGTTGGCGCACGTGTTCGCTGAAGTCCTGGACAGCGGCGCGGCCGGCGCCCGTCTGCACGGCGAGCAGGACCAGTTGATAGAACGCGGTCTGGTATTTGAAACGGGTGGAAAAATCGATGAGGTTTTCAGCCTCCACCACGGCGTTCTCGAACACCGATGTGCCGCTGCCGGTGGTGCGCTGGCCGAAACCGTCCCAGTCATCGCTTTGCTTGACGCCCGGTTGGTGGACATTGACGGCGGCGATCACGTCGGCGCCGTTGTCGTCGCGCTGGGCGTACAGGTCGATCCAGTCGGCGAAGATGCTGCCGGTGCTGTAGTACTTGGTGCCGTTGGCCACCCATTGCTCGCCCTGGCGGGATACGCGAGTGATGACCTGGCCGAGTTTCACCGCGCCGATTTCGGTCCAGGCGTTGCCCACCAGGTCACCGCCGACGAAGCGCTTGAACCAGACGTCTTGCGGGCTGCTGGCGTGGGCATTGAGACGATCCTCGACAAAGGCGAAGTGGCCACGCAGGGCCTGGGGCAGGTTGGAGTCGGCTTCGGCCAGTTCGATCAGCAAGTGCAACAGCTGCGGCAACGACGCCCCGGCACCACCGAATTCGACCGGAACCCGTACGGCGCCGAAGCCCGCTTCCTTCAGCCATTTCACCTGTTCGAAGGGCAGGCTGCGTGACTGTTCACGCTCCAGGGCGCCGGCCTGGATGCGCGCGAAAATCGGCCGGAACTGCTCCGCCAGGGCTTGATAGTCGGTGCCGGTGGAAAGGACAGGTGGCAAATGTTGTTGCTGTGCGGTCATGGCGGTGTTCCTTTTGAGGACGAGAGGGCGGGCAGGGTGAAAGCCTGCCGTTGGCGACAACCATTGCACGCTCCATGCCCGGCGCTTGAAGCCAACGAAAACGGGGCGTTCGCCGGGTTTTCCAGCACAAAAGCTGTCGTCCTGCGGGCAATCTGTCCGGCGACTGTGCGCCAGGCAACAGTCAGTCCTTTGGGCAGCGGTATGCCGGGTGTTGGCTGGGCAACAGCGATCCAACAGCCTGCCTGTCGCACGACAGACATGAAAATCAGGTAACTAACTAACCTATTGAAAATAAAGGATAAATATAAATGGCACGGTTGCTGCTCTAGCCGTTGTACAGAGGCGACGACGCCTATATCCAACGAGCTGGGAGTACACGCAATGAGCCAGGACACGATCAAGTTTGCCTACTGGGTGCCTAACGTCAGCGGCGGGCTGGTGGTCAGTAAGATCGCGCAGCGCACCGACTGGGGCATTGACTACAACCGCAAGCTGGCGCAGATCGCCGAGGCTGCCGGTTTTGACTATGCCCTGACCCAGATCCGTTTCACCGCCGGTTACGGCGCCGAATACCAGCACGAATCGGTGGCGTTCAGTCACGCGCTGCTGGCGTCCACCACGCGCCTTAAAGTCATCGCGGCGGTATTGCCGGGGCCGTGGACGCCTTCGGTGCTGGCCAAGCAGATCGCAACCATCGACCAACTCACCGACGGCCGCGTAGCGATCAACGTGGTCTCCGGCTGGTTCAAGGGCGAATTCACCGCCATCGGCGAACCCTGGCTGGAGCACGACGAACGTTATCGCCGCTCCGAGGAATTCATCACCACGCTCAAGGGCATCTGGACCACCGACAACTACACCTTTCGCGGTGATTTCTATCGTTTCAACGGCTACACCCTCAAGCCCAAACCGCTGCAACAGCACCCGGAGATTTTCCAGGGCGGCAGCTCCCGGGCCGCGCGGGACATGGCCGCTCGGGTGTCCGACTGGTACTTCACCAACGGCAACACCGTGGAAGGGGTCAAGGCCCAGGTCGATGACCTGCGGGCCAAGGCGGCGGCAAACAATCACACGGTCAAGGTGGGCGTGAATGCTTTCATCATCGCCCGCGACACCGAGGAAGAAGCCCGCGCGGTGCTGGCCCAGATCATCGACCAGGCCGACCCCGAAGCCGTCAACGCGTTTGGCGATGCGGCCAAGCAGGCCGGCAAGGCCAGCCCGGAAGGCGAGGGCAACTGGGCCAAGTCCAGCTTCGAAGACCTGGTGCAGTACAACGACGGCTTCAAGACCAACCTGATCGGCACGCCTCGGCAAATCGCCGAGCGCATCGTGGCGTTGAAAGCGGTGGGTGTGGATCTGGTGCTCGCCGCGTTCCTGCACTTCCAGGAGGAAGTGGAGT
Organism: Pseudomonas agronomica; assembly: GCF_025917275.1. Classification (GTDB taxonomy): domain Bacteria; phylum Pseudomonadota; class Gammaproteobacteria; order Pseudomonadales; family Pseudomonadaceae; genus Aquipseudomonas; species Aquipseudomonas agronomica. Next base: position 6,965 of record NZ_JAOSHO010000062.1, read on the forward strand.
ATTTCGGCCAACGAGTCCTGCCATTGGTGCGTGAGTTGGAGCAGCAGAAAGTCACGGTCAAAACGGCGGCGGTCGCCTAGGCGCGGAGGCAGCATGGGCAAGCTCACCGATACCCTCGACACGTTGCCGCATTGGCTGCATAGACAAGCGCTCGAGCATGGCACGGACGTCGCGCTGCGCCACAAGCACCTGGGCATTTGGCAAGTGCGGACCTGGGAGCAATTGGCCGATGAGGTGCAGAGCTTGGCGGGTGCGCTGCAAGCGCGGGGGTTCTCGGTGGGCGCGACCCTGACGATCATCAGCCGTCCGACGCCGCAAGCGATCGTGGCGGCGTTGGCGGCGCAATGGCTGGGCGGCGCCGCGAGTTTGTTCGATCCCTTGGACGCACCCGCGGGGCAGATCGCACTGCTCGGCGAATTGCAGCCGGATTTCGTACTGGCCCAAGGGCACGAAGAGTTGTTGCGCCTGGGCGCGGCACAGGTGACGCCCCGCGTACTGATCTACCTGGACAAGCGTGGGCTGTCAGGCTCGGGGCCGTTTGACCAGGCGTTGGAGTACGCCGCGTTGATTGCCTCGAAGACATTCGCTGACCCGGTCCCGCTGGCGCACGCGCAGCAAACGGCATTCGTGTTCCATCGCCGAAGCCAACAAGCCACCGAAGCACAACGCATCCGCCACACAGAGCTGCTGCATCACGGACGACAGCTGGTACAGCGCGAAGGCTTGGGTAGATATGAAGAAGCGCTAGCGGCCCGGGGTTTTGCCTCGGCCGGCCAGGCGCGGTACCTGCTCGCGCCCTGGCTGCTCGCCGGTTTCCGCTTGAATTTTCCGGAAAACCTCGCGACCCGTGATCGCGATCGCCGTGAGCTGGGTCCGACGCTGGTGGCCGGCACGCGGGAGACCTATGAGCGTTTGCATGGCTACGCACTGGAGCGCCTGCCACCGCCGGGGGATCGCGCCCGCAGGTTGGTGGATTGGGCCTTGGCGGCACGTCCGGGCGCGTTGCGGTGGTTCGTCGGCCATTGGCTGGTTCGTCGGCCCCTGCGGGATGTATTGGGTTTTTCACGGACCCATGCGCCGCTGGTGGTGGGGGATGCCTTGCGGCCCGAGACCCAGGCGTTTTTCGAATCCGTGGGTATCAAGGTCCGTCGGTGGGGGGATTCGACCGAATGGGAAGTGCCGTCGAGTTCGCCGGCGTCCGTTACGAATGGACAGGATGAGCCTCATTCACAACGCGTCTGGAAGGAGGCGACTACATGACACAAACGGCCGCCACGCACCTGCTGGAACTGGACAATATTTCGCTGTCGTTCAAAGGCGTCAAAGCGGTCACCGGCATCAGCTTTCGCGTCGCCGCTGGCGAGATCTGCGCCTTGATCGGCCCGAACGGCGCCGGCAAGAGTTCGTTGCTCAACATCATCAGCGGTGTCTACCAACCCCAGGAAGGGCGCATACGTTTCGACAACCGCGAGCGCCGCCGCATGCGTGCCCACGACGTGGCGGTGCGTGGCGTCGCCCGGACCTTCCAGAACATCGCGCTGTTCAAGGGCATGAGCGTGCTCGACAACGTGCTCACCGGACGCAACCTCAAGCGCCGCAGTACGTGGATCGAGCAGGCATTGCGCCTGGGGCGGGCCGGTCGCGAGGACGACAGCCAGCGCGAAGCGGCCGAGCGAGTCATCGCGTTCATGCAGTTGCAGCCGTGGCGCGACGCGTTGGTGGGGACCTTGCCCTACGGTTTGCAGAAGCGCGTGGAGCTGGCCCGGGCCCTGGCGGCGGAGCCCCGATTGTTGCTCCTGGATGAGCCGATGGCCGGGATGAACGCCGACGAGAAGCAGCAGATGAGCCGTTTCATCATCGACATCAACCGGGAGCTGGGGACGACGGTGCTGCTGATCGAACACGACATTGGCGTCGTCATGAACATCAGCGATCACGTGGTGGTGCTCGACTACGGTCGCAAGATCGGCGACGGCTCGCCCGAAGCGGTACGGAAGAACCCCGAGGTCATTTCGGCCTACCTCGGCACGCGGCACTGATTTTTCAATTCGACGCCTTCCCGTCCGGGAGGGCCGGCAGGTTGCGCCCGCGAAACAGGAAAACACGATGGAATTTTTCTTTGAAGTATTGATTGGCGGGTTGCTCGCGGGGGTGATGTACGCCTTGGTGGCCATCGGTTTCGTGCTGATCTACAAGGCCTCCGGGGTGTTCAATTTCGCCCAGGGCGCGATGGTGCTGTTCTCGGCGCTGACCTTCGTCAGCCTGCTGGAACGGGGCGTGCCGTTCTGGCTGGCGTTTCTCATCAGCCTGGCGGCGATGCTGCTGATTGCCGTGGCGGTGGAGCGCGTGGTGCTGCGCCCGCTGGTCAATCGCTCGCCGATCACGCTGTTCATGGCCACCCTGGGGCTTTCCTACGTCATCGAAGGTTTCGCCCAGGCGCTGTGGGGCGCACAGGTGCACGGGTTGGACCTGGGCATCAGCGACGAGCCGCTGGAGCTTGGCGGAATGCTGCTATCGCAATTCGACATTTTCGCCGCGCTGACCGCCGCGTCGCTGGTGGCGCTGTTGTCCTGGCTGTTCAACAAGACCCGGCTCGGATTGGCGCTGCGGGCCGTGGCCGATGATCCCTTGGCGGCATTGGCGGTGGGCATCCGCTTGCAGCGGGTGTGGGTGGTGGTGTGGACGGTGGCGGGCTTCGTCGGCCTGGTCGCCGGCCTGCTCTGGGGCGCTCGGCTGGGGGTGCAGTTCTCGCTGTCGCTGGTGGTGCTCAAGGCGCTGCCGGTGTTGATCATCGGCGGCTTCACCTCGATCAGCGGGGCGATTGTCGGCGGGTTGATCATCGGCGCCTCGGAGAAACTGGCGGAGGTGTACCTGGGGCCGATCATCGGCAGCGGCATCGAGAACTGGTTTCCCTATGGGCTGGCGCTGCTGTTCCTGCTGGTGCGTCCGGCGGGGCTGTTTGGCGAACGCGCCATCGAACGGGTCTAGGAGAACAATATGTTTTATCGAGAAGCAGGCCAGTTCAACACCCGTTATGCCGAGGATCGCCGTAGCTTCCCCTTGCGCCAGGATCGCCATGGGCTCGCGGCGCTGCTGGCGGTTGCCTTTGTCGTGGTGCCGTGGGTGGGGAACGACTACTGGCTCAGCGCAATCCTCATCCCTTTCCTGGTGCTGTCCCTGGCCGGGCTGGGGCTGAATTTGCTCACCGGCTACGCCGGGCAATTGTCCCTCGGTTCTGCGGCGTTCATGGCCGTGGGGGCGTTTGCCACTTACAACCTTGAAGTGCGTGTCGACGGTTTGCCGTTAATGATCAGCATCGCCCTGGGCGGGCTGGCGGCGGCGTTGGTGTCCGCGCTGTTCGGCCTGCCGAGCCTGCGGATCAAGGGTTTCTATTTGCTGGTCTCGACCCTGGCGGCGCAGTTCTTCGTGGGCTGGGCGCTGACCCGGTTTGGCTGGTTTTCCAATAACAGCGCGTCGGGGGTGATCAGCGCGCCGCGCCTGGACATCTTCGGTGTGAACCTGGATGCGCCAGCCGGTCGTTATCTGTTGACCCTGACCGTGGTGGTGGCGCTGTTCTGGCTGGGCAAGAACCTGGTGCGCAGCGAATTGGGACGCCAATGGATGGCCGTGCGCGACATGGACACGGCCGCGGCGGTGATCGGCATCCCCCTGGCGAAAACCAAGCTGCTGGCCTTTGCCCTCAGCGGGTTTTACCTCGGCGTCGCCGGGGCGCTGTGGGCCTTCGCTTACCTGGGCACCGTCGAGCCTCATGGCTTCGATCTCAATCGCTCATTCCAGATCCTGTTCATCATCATTATTGGTGGCCTCGGCAGCCTGTTGGGCAACTTCCTCGGGGCGGCCTTCATCGTCCTGTTCCCGGTGCTGCTGTCCAACCTGGTGTCGCTGCTGCCCGGCGGGCTGATTGATGCCGGTCAGGTGGAGAACCTGCAAAAGATGTTTTTTGGCGCCCTGATCATCCTGTTCCTGATCAAGGAGCCAGAGGGCCTTGCGCGCCTCTGGCAACGTTTTCGCGAGCGTGCGCGGCTGTGGCCGTTGCGCTACTGAACAGCTCCCTCCCGTTGGTTCTCTATGGCTTCATAACAAGGAAAATCCGATGTCCAAACGATCGATCGCCAGCCGCCTCGCGCTGGCCCTGGCCCTCACCGCCGCAGCGTTATCCGTCCAGGCGGGCAATGAACAATACTTCCCGCTGCAAAGCTATCGCGTCGGTCCCTACGCGGCCGGCGGCACCGGTTTTTTCGGTGGCTTCATCGACTACCTCAAGTACGTCAACGCCAGCGGTGGCGTAAACGGGGTGAAGCTGACCTGGAGCGAGTGCGAAACCGAGTACGTGGTGGAGAAGGGCGTCGAGTGCTACGAACGCCTGAAGAAAGGTTTGAACGGCGCCCCGGCGGCCGCCACCAACCCGCTGTCGGTGGGCATCGCCTACGCCACGCTGGACCGTTCGACGGCCGACAAATTGCCGCTGATCACCATCAACCACGGCCGCACGGACTCCACCGACGGCAGCGTGTTTCCCTACGTCTTCCCGCTGCAGTTGAACCCGTATTCCGAAGTGTCGGCGATCATCAACTACATCGGCCAGCGCGCCGGCGGACTGGACAAGCTCAAGGGCCTGAAGATCGTCACCCTGTACCACGGCTCGCCGTACGGCAAGGAAACCAACGAGGTATTGCAGACCCTGGCGGACAAATACGGCTTTGCGCTGACCTTGCTGGAGGTGCCGCATCCGGGCAACGAACAACAATCGCAATGGCTGAACATCCGTCGGGAAAAACCCGATTGGGTGATCCTGCGTGGCTGGGGCGTGATGAACCCGGTGGCACTGAAAACCGCGCAGAAAGTCGGATTCCCGGCGGACCATATCATCGGCAACATCTGGAGCAACTCCGAAGACGACGCCGCGCCGGCCGGTGCCGCCGCCAAGGGTTTCATCGCCATTACCACGCACCCGTCGGGCACTGATTTCCCGGTGCTGCAAGGCATCAGGAAGGACGTGGTCGACGCAGGCCACGGCGACTTGGCGGACCCCAAGCGTTTTGGCACGGTGTATTACAACCTGGGCGTGGTCAACGGCATCCTCAACGTCGAGGCCCTGCGCATCGCCCAGCAGAAATTCGGCCAACAACCGTTGACCGGCGAGCAGGTGCGCTGGGGCTTCGAGAACCTCAGGTTGGATGACGCGCGTCTGAAGGAGCTGGGCGCCTTGGGGCTGGTGCAGCCGTTGCAGTTGTCCTGCTCGGACCATGAAGGGGGCGGCGCGGTGCGCTTCCAGCAGTGGGACGGTACGCAATGGAAACTGATCAGCGACTGGGTGCAGGCCGACCGTGCCTTGCTGCGGCCGATCATCGAAGCTTCGTCGCACCAGTACGCGCGGGAAAAGGGCATCACGCCGCGTGATTGCAGCAAGGAATCCTGACGATTTGGGTCGCGACCTGGTGCCAGCGTCGGGGCTGGAGGTCTACTCCACCCTGTAGGAGCTGCCGAGCGAAGCGAGGCTGCGATCTTTTGCGGATGACGATATCTCAGCGAAAGATCAAAAGATCGCAGGCTTCGCCAGCTCCTACAGAGTGCAGCGAGGCTGCGATCTTTTTGCGGGTGGCGGTATCTCAAGAAAGATCAAAGGATCGCAGGCTTCGCCAGCTCCTACAGAGTGCAGCGGGAGCACGCTCCCGCGCCACAGGTGAGCGTTGGCTCAAGTTGAAAGGTTCACCACTCGGCCATCCTGCGTGCTCAGCGCCCCGCGGCGTTTGCTGACCACCAGTTCGCCGATGCGGATCAGCAGGCTGCGGGTGACGTTTCGGCTCAGGCCCAGCAAGCTGGCGGTGTGGACCTGGTTGCAACTGGCGTAGCGGTAGGCGGTGCGCAGCAGGGCGGCTTCGACTTTTTCATGGACATCGCCTTGCGCTTGCTCGAGCAATTGCACAAAGGCTTTTTCCAGCAATGCCTCGGCCGTTTGTGGCGCACTGTCCTGCGGCGTGTCCTGGCGCTCGATGCGGAAGTTGGACAGGTGCAAATCCTGCACACCGATCACCCTGTTGCGGCAAATCAGCAAGGTGTGATGGATGACGTTTTCCAGTTCGCGAATATTCCCCGGCCAGGAATAATCGAGCAGTTTGCGCTGGGCCTGGGCGTCCAGCGTGACTTCGCCATGGCCGAGCCGACGGCTGTATTCGGCGATGAAATGACGGATCAGCGGCAGGATGTCGCCGGGCCGTTCGCGCAAGGGCTTAAGCACCAGGCTGACTACATTCAAGCGGTAATACAAGTCCTCGCGAAAATGCCCGGCGTTGATGGCTTTCTCCAATTGCACGTTGGTGGCCGCCAGCACGCGGACGTTGATCTTGATGCTCTTGCGCGAGCCCAGGCGGACCACTTCGCGTTCCTGTAGAACACGCAGCAACTTGACCTGGATCGGCAGCGGCAAGTCGCCGATTTCATCGAGGAACAGCGTGCCGCCATCGGCCTCTTCGAACCACCCGGCCTTGGCCGTCAATGCCCCGGTGAACGCGCCTTTCTCATGGCCGAACAACTCGGCTTCCACCAGCGTCTCGGAAAACGCCCCGCAGTTCACCGCCACGAACGGCTTGTCGCGTCGGGCGCTGAGGTTGTGAACGTGGCGCGCCACCAACTCTTTGCCGGTGCCGGTCTGGCCGATGATCAATACGCTGGCGTCGCTGGGCGCCACTTGCTGCAAATGGGCCAGCAAGGCCTGGGAACTGGGGTCTGCGAACACTTGGGCCGTGGCACGAATCGAGGTGGCCAGGCCGGGCGAGGGGGGAAGCGTGAGGAGCTGCATGACGGTGGCCCGTTTGGTGAGGGAACGTTAATCTAAGTGATCTAAAAAATATAAAACAAATAACATCAAGTTATAAGCTTAAGGCTTGGGCGCTGATCGCCCATTGGTCGAGCAAAAGCTTGTCATAGGTAAAAACATTTATTGACTAAAGAAATACATCGGGTAATTATTTCCCCGCATCTGCTTTGACGCAGAGTCATTTCCAGGGGCGACCCGATGAATCAGAACACTGTGCCTACTCTGGCCAGCCTTTATGTCCAGACCCACGAATCGCCCATCCGATCGAGCGTGGCACCCACGTTCATGCAGGGCTTTCCCGCCGAACCCCAGCGCCGCGTCACCTGGCACAACTGGATGCGCCCGCCGTTCAACCAGTGGGGATTCCGCCACCTCGCGCGGCTGCGGCCTTCGATCGATGTTCCGGCAGGCGCCGGCACCGCCAGCCCGTTGCAACAGGCGCCACGGGCGTTGGATCAGCTGCATTTCGACAGTGAATGTGGCTTGAGCATCAGCGTCATCGACCATCTCGTGGCCAGCCAGACGGATGCCTTCCTGGTCATGCAGGGCGACACGGTGCTGTTTGAACGCTACTTCAACGGCCAACAACCCCACGACCGCCACGTCATGTTTTCGGTGACCAAGTCGCTGATCGGCACGCTGGGTGAGCAGTTGGTGAGTGACGGCTTGCTGGATCCGGCTCGATATGCCGCCGACTACGTGCCGGAGCTGGCCGGCAGCGCCTTCGGCGACGCGACGGTGCGGCAGTTGTTCGACATGGCTGTCGGCATCGCCTACAGCGAAGTCTATGAAGACCCGGACTCGGAAAGCTCCCAATACGGCTACGCCTGCGGGTTCCAGCCGGCGCCGGCCGAATATGCGCAGTTCGAGTCGCTTTATCAGTTCTTGCCGTCATTGAAGAAGCAGGGCGGTCATGGGGGATTCTTCCATTACGTCACGGCGACGACGGAAGCGCTGGCCTGGGTGATGGAGCGGGCGTCGGGTCAATCCTGCGATCAACTGCTGGCGAAGATCTGGGGCCCGTTGGGCTGCGAGCGCGATGGTTATTTCCTGGCTGACCCGTGGGGGCGCAGCGTCGCCGGTGCCGGGTTCAACGCCACCTTGCGCGACATGGCGCGCTTCGGTCGATTGCTGGCCAACGAGGGCCGCCATGACGGCCGCCAATTGCTCTCGGCGCAGACCATCGCCCGCATCGCCGCCGGCGCCGACCCGGCGGTCTACGCCACCTCACCGGACTTCGCCGAGTGGACCCCCGGCGCGTCCTACCGCAGCCAATGGTACGTGTTCAACGACCACAGCCAGGCGCTCATGGCCGGCGGCATCCATGGCCAATACCTGTTCATCGACAAGCCTTCCGGCGTGGTGATCGTCAAGCAATCGTCGTTGAAAGAGGCGGTCAGCCCGTTCGACGGCGACAGCGTGCGCATGTTGCGGGCAATCGCGGCGGACCTTGCCCGCTGAGCTGAGCTGCGCCCCACAAGAAATCACGTTTCGTTCACCTGGCCTCGCCAGGTGTTGGCGACGTTCTGCGCCGCCATTCACTGCCCTGTAACAACAATAAATCAACAGGAGCTACTTATGGTTTGCACGACCCATGTGTCCCGGACGCTGTTGGCGCTCGGGCTCCCCTTGGCGACCCAGGCCGCCTTCGCGGGCTATACCTTCGAAGACGGCAACTTCAAGGGCGAAGTCAATCTCACCGCCGGTGCGGCGGCGCTTTCCACCCGCAACGTCAATTTCGGCGCGGGCCGCGTCGACATGCGCAGCGGCAGGAACGACGGCACGAAAATCGATTGGCAGGAGTTTTACGTCAAGCCCGGCGTCAAGTTGGAATATGCCTTGCAGCCGGACTTCGCGCTGTTGGCCGGCGGCTCCCTCGTCGGCGCGACCAACATGGGAGACGGCGATGCCGGTGGATTCACCCGCGGCTCCGACGGCAAGCTCGACACCGAGGAGTTCTACGGCGGGTTCCGCACCGGTGAATGGACCGTCACCGCCGGCCGCCAGAACTACATGATCGGCACCGGTTTCATCGTGATGGATGGCAACCTCGATCAGTTGAAGGACGGCGCTTACTGGCTGGCCCCACGGACGGCGTTCAAGGACTCCGCCGTGGTTGCCTGGGATCATGGCGCGCTCAAGACCCAAGGCTTCATCCTCGGGACAGACAGCGACCTGGGTGACTTTCGCATGAGCGGCGTAAACCTCGACTACAACGTCCAGGACCAGGTCACGCTCGGCGCCACGGCGTTCAAGGTCAAGGCCATGGGGCACAAGGACCCGGCCTCGCCGAGACGTCGCGATGGCATGCTGGTGTACAACGTCAGGGCGCTGAACGCCAGGATCCCGGGCGTTCCCGACCTGACCCTGAACGCCGAATACGCCTTGGAACGCGGCAGCGGCGAAGGTGTGGATTACGACGCCAAGGCCTGGTACGGCCAGGCTGACTACGCCTTCAACAACCTGCCTTTGACGCCCGTCCTTGGTTACCGCTACGCAAGTTTCTCCGGCGACGGCAACCTCACGGACAACCGCCAGCAAGCCTGGGAGTCCTTGAGCAAAGGGTTCGTCGATTGGAGCACCTGGCTGATCGGCGATGTGGTCGGTAACTACCTGCTCTTCAACAGCAACGAAAACGTCCAGCAGTTCTCCCTCAAGACCCACCTCGACGAAACCCTCACCCTGGGCGCGATTCACTATCAATTCTGGCTCGACGAAAAAAACTACATGGGCGCGGCGGTCAGCGATCGGCGCTTTGCCGACGAGAGCGTAATCTTCCTCGACTGGGCGGCTTCGAAGTCGCTGATCACTTCACTCTCGTATAACTGGGTCAAGCCACTGGCGGCGGCCCGGCAGGTGTTTGGCGACGATCGGGATTTCAGTGCGCTGGAACTCTACCTCACCTACCGCTATTGATGCCGCGAGCCGTCGTGGCCGCGCTGGAGTCAGAAATGAAGAGTTTGTCCATGAAGAGTCTGTTGTCCAAAACGCTGTCGGGTGCAGTCGTTTCGATGCTGATCTGCGGTGCGAGCCTGGCCGAAGAGCGGACCGTGCGGATCTACAACTGGATCGAATACCTGCCGCCGGAAATCCTCAAGAGCTTCGAGGAGGAAACCGGCATCCGCCCGATCTACGACGTCTTCGACAGCGTCGAGACGTTGCAGTCCAAGCTGCTGACCGGCAACTCCGGGTATGACGTGGTATACCCGAGCAGTTCCAACATCAGCCACCTGATTGCCGCCGGCGCCGTCCAGCCCCTCGACCGCAGCCAGTTGCCGAACTGGAAGCACCTCGATCCGCAATTCATGAAGTCCCTGGAAGCGGTGGGCGACTCGGGCAATCGTTATGCGGCGCCGTATCTATGGGGCACGACGTTGATCGGCTACAACGTCGACAAGGTTCGCCAAGTGCTCGGTGCCGATGTGCAGATGGACAGCTGGGACATGATTTTCAAGGAAGAGAACATGGCCAAGCTCACCCATTGCGGTGTCGGTTTCCTCGATGCCGCCAACGAGATCGTGCCCATCGCGCTGCATTACGCCGGGCTGGACCCCAACAGTGAAAAGCGCGAGGACTATGCCCAGGCACAGGCGACGATGTCGAAGATCCGCCCCTACGTGACCTATTTCAATTCGTCGCGCTATGGCATGGACCTGGCCAACGGTGAGATCTGTGTGGGCGTGGGTTGGTCCGGCGGGGTCGCCCTGGCCACGCGGCTGGCCGACGCCGCAGGGAAGGGCGTCAAGGTGGCGATGGCGCTGCCCAAGGAAGGCGCGCCGATGTGGTCGGACGTGATGATGGTCCCCGCCAATGCCCCACACACCGCGGAGGCCTACGCGTTCATCAACTACATCTTGCGTCCCGACGTCATCGCACGGATCAGCAACAAGATCGGCTACCCCAACCCGAACATCGATGCCACGCCGTTGGTGGATGCAGAGATCCGCAACAACCCGGCGATGTATGTGCCGGACGAAGCCCGCAAAACGCTGTTCGCCTTGGCGCCGGTGTCACCCGCCGTCGAGCGGATCCGCACCCGTGCATGGACGGCCATCAAGACCAACCGCTGATCAGCGCAGCCCGGCGTTGCGACGCCGGGCTCGCTCAGGCCCGCATGCCCTGGAACAGCAGCTCGGTGATGCGCCGGACCTGGA
>NZ_JAOSHO010000620.1 GCF_025917275.1 Pseudomonas agronomica
GTTGAGCAACGCCTGCCTGTGGAACGACCATCCGTTCTATCGCCTGAGCCTGGTGGCACAGTTGCTCGGCTACGCCATGGCACTGATCGGGTTGATGGACGCAGGCCACCGTTTGCCCCGGCCCTTTCGCCTGGCGGCGTTCGTGCTGGTGACGCTGGCGGGCATGAGCATCGGACTCTGGCAGTTCCTTCGGGGCCAGCGCTACAGCCAATGGAATCCCGAGCAGAATCGTTAAGGAGACGGCCGATGTCGATCAAATACGTTTTCAAGCGCACCGGCGGCTGGCTGTACCTGAACACGTCCCTGGGTCGCCATCCGTTGCGTGGCGCCGGCGTCATCCTGATGCTGCACCGGGTGCTGAACAACGACCGTGCTGCCGAACTGCCCCATCGCAATGAGCTGTGCGTGGGGCCCGACGCATTCGAACATTTGCTGATCTGGCTGCAACGGCATTTTGAATGCGTGCCCCTGATGACGTTGTTGCTGGCCGACCCTGAAAGCGTTCCGAACCGTCCGCGGGTGGCCCTGACGTTCGACGACGGCTGGCGTGACAACGCCATGAACGCCTTTCCCCTGCTGCGCCAATACCAGGTGCCGGCGAGCATTTTCCTGTCCACCGATTTCGTCGGCAGTCGCCAGCACTTCTGGTGGGAAAGCATCGGCGAAACCCTGTGGGGCAGCCATGGGCAGGTAGCACGGCATTCGCTGATCGAGCATTTGCAGCATGCCGGCCGGCCGCTGCCGGTACTGCTCGATGATATCGACGACGAACGCCGCAGCCTGGCGTTGCTGCACTATCTGCAAAGCCTCAAGACCCTCGATGCGCGCACCTTGAGCGACCTCACCGAAGCCTGCCCGCACGGAGCCCAGCCCCAGGCGCTGGACTGGCCCCAGGTGCGCATGCTGGAAGATTCCGGCCTGGTCCGCTTCGGCCCCCATGGCGCCAGCCACGCGATTCTGACCGGGCTCGACGACCAGCGCCTGCACGAGGAACTGACCCGCAGCTGGACAGCCCTGGAAAATGGCTGCGCCCAGCCCTTGCCGGTGTATTGCTACCCCAACGGCGACAATGACGTCCGTGTGCGCGAACAGGTGGCGGCCCACGGTTTTCCGTTCGCGCTGGGCACCCAGGCCGGACTGTATCGCCATGACGGCGACCCACTGAACCTGCCGCGTTTCGGCGTCAGCCAACGCAACGCCTGCCACCCGGAATTGCTGGCCTGGCGCATTCGTCGAGGAGCTCGTTCATGAACCGCGCACGTTACCTCAAGCTCTTGGTAATGAGCATGGGCACAAGCCTGGCGATGCTCTGCCTGCGCCTGTTGCGCAACATCTTGCTGGCACGGATCCTGGGGCCCAGCGAACGCGGGCTGTTGGCACTGCTCAGCACGCTGCCGGACCTGATCAGCGCCGTCACCAGTGGGGGGCTGAATTCCGCCGTGGGTTATCAGGCGGCGCAGCACCGTTCGATGAGCCTGTTGCTCAGCCACGTGCTGGTCTTCGGCTGCCTGCTGGCGGGATTGCTGACATTGCTGGTGGTGGCGCTGGTGCGTGAGTTCGGCGCGGAACTGGACATCACCGTGCAACTGGGGCTGCTGGCCTGGCTGCTGTTGCTGGCCGTGCCGCTGGCGGTACTCAAGAGCGGCTTGTTGACGCTGCACAACGCTTCCGGCGGTGTTGGCGCGTTCAACGCCTTGCGGCTGATGGAATCCCTGGTACCGCTGTTGCTCTTCGTGGCGCTCTTCTGGATATGGAAGGACACGGCGCTGGAAGCGGCGCTGATCAGCTGGTTGGCGGGCCTTGGCCTGGTGGTATTGGCAGGTTGGATGTGGTTGCGTCGCGATCATTCGATCACCCTGCGCTGGGATCGCACCGGCCAGAACGAACTGTTGCACTACGGTGTCCGCAGTCATCCGGACATTCTGTTCCAGCAATTGATGATGCGCTCGGATTACCTGTTCATCGGCGCACTGCTGGGCAGCACGGCGCTGGGACACTACGCCATGGCCAGCGCCGCGGCGGAACTGCTGCATATCGTCCCGGAAGCGGTCACCACGCCGCTGATGAAACGCCTGCTGCAGCAAGACACCGATATGAAGCGCCTGACCCCGTTGGCCTTGCGCCTGACCGCCACCGCCATGCTGGCCGCCTGCCTGGGCATGGCACTGGTCGGCGAATGGCTGATCGTCACCATGTTCGGCAGCGCCTATCAACCGGCGTACCCTGCCCTGCTGGCGCTGCTGCCAGGGGTGTTCGGGTTGTGCTATGCGAGCATCCTGCGCCTGGACCTGCTGGGCAAGAACCGACCCGGTAGCGTTTCGTTGCTGATGGGCGTGGGTGCGCTATTGAACCTGGCGCTGAACGTTGTCCTGATTCCGCGCTACGGCATCGTTGGCGCTGCCGCCGCTTCGTCCATTGCGTACCTGGGCGTGACCCTGCCGATGCTCGTCATGTATTGCCGCCTCAGCGGCGTGGCGCTGTGGCAGACGTTGATTATCCTGCCCAGCGATCTGCTGCCGATGCGTCAGATGTTGCTGGGGAAATCCGCGTGAACAGCGTCGCCAGGCAAGCCGCCATCGCGAGCAAGCTCGCTCCC
>NZ_JAOSHO010000621.1 GCF_025917275.1 Pseudomonas agronomica
AGCTATCGATCAGGCGCCACCGAGTCAAGCGTGCACCAACTCCCCATGCTCCTCGGCATCCAGCAATGCCTTGTCAGTCTGCTGCATCACCTGGCTGGTGATCGCCCCGGCGGTGATCGAGCCACTGACGTTCAACGCGGTGCGGCCCATGTCGATCAGCGGCTCCACCGAGATCAGCAGCGCCACCAGTGAAACCGGCAAACCCATGGCCGGAAGCACGATCAGCGCGGCAAACGTCGCGCCACCACCGACACCGGCCACGCCCGCCGAACTCAAGGTCACGATGGCGACCAGCGTTGCGATCCACACCGGGTCCAGCGGATTGATGCCCACCGTCGGCGCGACCATCACCGCCAACATCGCCGGATAGAGCCCGGCGCAGCCGTTCTGGCCGATGGTGGCGCCGAACGAGGCGCTGAAACTGGCGATCGCCCGGGGAATGCCGAGGCGGCTGGTCTGGGCTTCGATGCTCAGCGGGATGGTCGCGGCGCTGGAGCGGCTGGTGAAGGCGAACGTCAGCACGGGCCAGATCTTGCGGAAGAAGCGCAACGGATGGATCCCGGCCGCCGATACCAGCAGACCATGGACCACGAACATCAAGCCCAGCCCCAGGTAAGACACCACCACGAAACTGCCGAGCTTGATGATGTCCTGCAGGTTGGAGCCCGCCACCACTTTGGTCATCAATGCCAATACACCGTACGGCGTCAGTTTCATCACCAAGCGCACCAGACGCGTCACCCAACCTTGCAGGGTGTCGATGGCATTGATCACTTTCTGGCCTTTCTCGGCGTCATCCTTGAGCAATTGCAACGCGGCGACGCCAAGAAATGCGGCGAAAATCACCACACTGATGATCGACGTCGGCTTGGCTCGGGCCAGGTCGGCAAAGGGGTTCTGCGGAATGAACGAAAGCAGCAATTGTGGGATATTCAGGTCGGCGACCTTGCCGGCGTAATCGTTCTGGATCACTTGCAGGCGCGCCAGTTCCTGGGTGCCGGCCACCAGGCCTTCGGCGGTGAGGCCGAACAGGTTGGTCAGGCCGATGCCGATCAGTGCCGCGATGGCGGTGGTGAACAGCAGCGTGCCAATGGTGAGGAAGCTGATCTTGCCCAGGGACGAGGCGTTATGCAGTCGTGCCACGGCGCTGAGGATCGAGGCGAAGACCAGCGGGATCACGATCATTTGCAGCAACTGCACGTAGCCGTTGCCCACCAGGTCGAACCAGCCGATCGACGCCTTGAGCACCGGGTTGCCTGCGCCATAAATCGCGTGCAGGACGATGCCGAACACCACGCCCAGCACCAGCGCCAGCAATACCTTTTTCGCCAGGCTCCAGGTGCCGTGGCGGGTTTGCGCCAGGCCGAACAGCAGCCCGATGAACACCAACAGATTGAGTATCAGCGGCACATTCATGAAATAGCTCCGATAAGACTTTGCCAGCCGCCAAGCGCCGCGACTGTGAGCCGGAAAGCCTAACAGTCTGAAATCTAAAGAATTAATACTAAAAAGGAATGTTTACTGTCGCTTTTGGAATAAGCCGCTGGCGCTCAGGGACATGCTGCTGCCGTTATCGAGACGCAAGCGGTCGCCCACAGGCGAGATTTGTCACAGGCATTTGTTAGCGTCGAACTCTAACCACCTGGGAGTAATGCCGATGAAGCTCGTACCTCACTTGCTCGCTGTCGCCTTAGGCCTGAGCCTCGCCGGCCAAGCGCTCGCCACCGATCTCAAGCACTGGCCGGCGGAGCAGGCCAAGGCCTTGGAGGCCATGATTGCGGCCAATGCCAACAAGGGTAACTACGCGGTGTTCGACATGGACAACACCAGTTACCGCTATGACCTCGAAGAGTCGTTGTTGCCGTTCATGGAGAACAAGGGGCTCATTACTCGGGAAAAACTCGATCCATCCTTGAAGCTGATGCCGTTCAAGGACACGGCGGATCACAAGGAAAGCCTGTTCAGCTATTACTATCGCCTGTGCGAAGTGGACGACATGGTCTGCTACCCGTGGGTGGCCCAGGTGTTCTCCGGCTTCACGCTCAAGGAACTGAAGGGTTATGTCGATGAACTGATGGCTTCCGGCAAACCGGTGCCGACCACCTATTACGATGGCGACAAGGTGGTCCAGTACAACGTCAACCCGCCGAAAGTCTTCACCGGCCAGGCCGAGCTGTACAACAAGCTGATGGAAAACGGCATCGAGGTCTATGTCATGACCGCCGCTTCCGAAGAACTGGTACGCATGGTCGCCTCGGATCCGAAGTACGGCTACAACCTCAAGCCGCAGAACGTGATCGGCGTGACCACGCTGCTCAAGGATCCCAAGACCGGTGAACTGACCACGGCACGCAAACAGATCACTGCCGGCAAGTACGACGAAAAGGCCAACCTGAGCCTGGAATACACCCCGTATCTGTGGACCCCGGCGACGTGGATGGCTGGCAAGCATGCCGCGATCCTGACCTACATCGACGAATGGAAAAAACCGGTACTGGTGGCGGGCGATACGCCGAGCAGCGACGGCTACATGCTGTTCCACGATGTGGACGTGGCCAAAGGCGGCATCCACTTGTGGGTCAACCGCA
>NZ_JAOSHO010000622.1 GCF_025917275.1 Pseudomonas agronomica
TGTGGGAGCGAGCTTGCTCGCGAAAGCGGTACATCAGTTGCCAATAATTTGCCTGACCCACCGCTTTCACGAACAAGTCGGATCGCCGCACCGCCGCTCCCACAACAAGATCACCACCATCCCTTGGCCTTCATAATCTTCAAGCCTGCTGAATCGTCTTGGCAATCACCTCGACCGTCGCGCTGACCTGCTCCTGGCACCGATCGAGCTCCGCCTGGTGCTGCTTTTGCATTTCGATCTGCTGCGAACACAGGTTCATGGCCGCCAGCACCAGCAGGCGGTCGCCGATCAACGTCGGGTATTTGCGCTTGGTATCGGCCAGGGCCGCCTTGAGCATCGAAGCGGCGTCCAGCAACGCCTGCTCCTGCCCGGCCGGCGCCTTGATTGAATAGTCTTCCCCCAGGATCGAGACGACCGTGACCCCATCGGCGCCGTGCTTCATGCGCCAACCGTTGCGCTGCTGGCGCGCTCGATCAGGGTCTGGATGCGGGCAGCGGTGCTGCCATGCAATTCTTCCTGCTCCATCAGGCTCAGTTGCAGGCTTTCGTTTTCATCCTTGGCCTTGGCCAGTTCGGCGTTCAGTGTTTCGTTCAGGCCGGTGAGGTGACGATTCTGTTGCACCAGGTCGGTGACCAGTTGCTCCAGTTGGCTCAGGGATGCTTCCAACATATTGATTTCCAGGCTTTTTCCAGGGGCGCGTACGATAAAGAAAAGTCATCGTCGACGCCACGACTTAGAGGCAGCGGTGCACCGCTCGCGAGCTGTAAAGACTGTGCAGGAGGGATCTGGTTCCGACCCTTCGTCGCGCCATCGACGCCGGAATGCGACAAAAGCACGCAGCGCCCTCAAGACTTTAGTCGTATGACCGATAAGTCAGTTAACCAGTCACAGCCCCGCACGGACGCGCTTCTTCACGGTAATTTCCATGTCCTTACGTAATATGAACATCGCGCCACGAGCGTTCCTGGGGTTTGCCTTGATCGGCGCCCTGATGCTGGCCCTGGGCGTGTTTGCCTTGAGCCAGATGAGCAAGATTCGCACGTCTGGTGAAAACATCGTCGAAAACAGCGTGCCGAGTATCAAGGCCCTGAACGAATTCACCCAACTGACCCTGCGCCTGCGGGTGCTGTCCTATCGCTTGCTGACGAACCGCGAAGCGGACGTCCAGCAGAAGACCCTCGATCTGTTCGAACAACGCAACCAGCAGATCCGCACGGCTCAAAGCAACTATGAAAAGCTCATCAGCGCTCCGGAAGAACGCGCCGCCTATGACCAATACGTGCAGTTGCTGAGTCAGTACCGTCAGCTTGAAGAGCGTATGAAGACCCTTTCGCGCAATAACCAGATGGAAGAACTGCGGACCCTGCTCGCTAACGACCTGCAGACCAATTCGGAAGCTGTCAACACGGTCCTGGCTCGCCTTACCGAGATCAACAATCAGCAAGCCGAAGCCTTCAACCAAAGTGCAGCCCAACAAGCTTCAACCGCTTTCAACTGGGTCGTCACCCTACTGGTCATCTCCACCGGCCTGACCCTGCTCTTCGCCTGGCTGCTGACCACCAGCATCACCAAGCCGATCGCCAACGCGTTGGACGCCGCCGAGGAAATCGCCAAGGGCAACCTGACCCGGCCGATCACCGTTGACGGCAGCGACGAAGCCGGCCGCCTGCTGCGCGCCATGGCGACCATGCAGGACAAGCTGCGTGACACCCTGCAGCGCATTTCCGGCTCGGCCACGCAACTGGCTTCCGCCGCCGAAGAGCTCAACAGCGTCACCGACGAAAGCGCCCGTGGCCTGACCCAGCAGAACAACGAAATCGAACAAGCCGCCACCGCGGTCAACGAGATGACCAGCGCCGTTGAAGAGGTTGCCCGCAACGCGGTCAGCACCTCGGAAGCGTCCAGGAACGCCACGACTTCAGCGGGCGACGGCCGCGACCTGGTGCAGGAAACCGTCGGCGCCATCGAACGCATGAGCGCCGACGTACAAAGCACCGCCACGCTGATCGGCAACCTGGCCGATGAATCCCGCGACATCGGCAAGGTGCTCGACGTGATCCGTGGCCTGGCCGACCAGACCAACCTGCTGGCCCTGAACGCCGCCATCGAAGCCGCCCGTGCCGGTGAAGCCGGTCGTGGTTTCGCCGTGGTCGCCGATGAAGTCCGCGCCCTCGCCCACCGCACCCAGCAGTCGACCAGCGAAATCGAACGCATGATCGGCAGCATCCAGAGCGGCACCGAACAGGCCGTGGATTCGATGCGCAACAGCACCGAACGCGCCGAATCGACGTTGAACATCGCCCGCGGTGCCGGCATGTCCCTCGACACGATCAACAGCGCCATCGTCGAGATCAACGAACGCAACCTGGTGATCGCCAGCGCCGCCGAAGAACAGGCCCAGGTGGCCCGCGAAGTGGACCGCAACCTGGTGAACATCCGCGACCTGTCGGTGCAATCGGCCACCGGCGCGAACCAGACCAGCGCCGCGAGCGCCGAGCTGTCGCGCCTGGCGGTGGATTTGAACAGCATGGTTGGGCGGTTCAGCCTTTAACCCATAACCCAGCT
>NZ_JAOSHO010000623.1 GCF_025917275.1 Pseudomonas agronomica
GCCACAAAGTCAGTGCATCCGTTTCAGGAATTTCAACAACGCCTCCGTCACAAACTCCGGATTCTCCAGGTTGGAAATATGCCCCGCCTGCGGAATCAGCACGTGTTCACACCCGATCAGCTCGGCCATTTCCAAAGCCTCGGACGGTGGCCTCGGCTTGTCCTGATCACCGCACATCACCAGCGTGCGCCTGGCGTCCAATCCAGGCAGGCGCGGCAGGATGTCGTCCCGACCAAAAATGATCCGTCCCAACGGCACGATGCTGTCCTTCAGGCGCTCGGTCGGCAGCGCGGCCAAGGTGGCTCGAAACTGCTGGTAGAGCGCCGACTGCGGATCGATGTCCGGCCGAAAAAAGATTGGCACGATGATGTCCAACAAAGGCTCGGGAATTGCGCCGCTGGCTTCGATCTTGTCGAACAGCGAAAAGTAATACAGCCGGGTTGGCTCCGGCTCGACGCCGACATAGGTATCCATCAACACCAGCGACTGCACACGCTCAGGCGCAGCCAGCGCCAACCGTGCGCCCCACATCCCGCCGACCGACAATCCGACCAGGTTGAAGCAGTCGATCTCCAGGAGATCCATCAACGCCAGCGTTTGACGGGACAGGTCGTCCAGCGAATTCATGCCCTCAGGCAAACGCCCGGACCGGCCATGGCCCCACAGCTCCGGGACGATGACCCGATAATGCTTCGATAAAGCCTCAATCTGCGGCGCCCACATGCTCTGGTCCCACAAATAGCTGCTGCCCAGCACTACCACCGGGCCATGGCCCTGGTCCAGGTAATGGAGCGGTTGTCCGTCAATCGTTGCAAAGGGCATCGGTGACCTCCTTGTTTGGGGATGAAAAAACCTTGGGGAGACTGGGCCGCGAAGCGCCAGACGTCAACCTTGGGTCCTGAGGTGCTGTCAATGGCCTCATCGCGAGCAAGCTCGCTCCCACAATGGACCGGTGTTCACAAATCCACTGTGGGAGCGAGCTTGCTCGCGATGGGGCCGCTACAGGCACCGCAGCACTACAAGCCCTCCAACTCCGCCATCAGATCATTCAACCGATCCACCTTCTCCTCGGTGATTTCACTGGCCTCCAGTCCAGCGATGTATTCAGCCAACGCCTCCACCGTGCTGCACTCGAACATAGCCCTGAGCGGCACGTCCCGTTGCAGGGCTTTTTGCACGCGCGAGGCGATTTGTGTCGCCAGCAACGAGTGCCCGCCCAGCTCGAAGAAATTGTCCCGTACGCCCACCCGCTCGACTTTCAACACCTCGGCCCAGATATCGGCCAGGGTTTGTTCAAGATCACTGGCGGGCGCCTGGTAGTCCTGGCCGTGCAACTGGCCGATTTCCAGCGCAGGCAAGGCCCTGCGATCGAGTTTTCCATTAGCATTGAGGGGCAGGCGATCGAGCCACAGCCAATGCAGCGGCACCATGTATTCCGGCAATTCGCTGCGCAGGCGCTGTTTGATTCGATCCAGGCGTTCGCTCGGGCTCAGCGTGGCGTCGGCGGCAACCAGATAACCCACCAGGTGCTTGCCATTGACGCCTTCCTGCACGCCGACGGCCGCGTCGCGGACCTCAGGCTGCTCGTGCAGCCGTGCTTCGATTTCCCCCAGCTCGATGCGGTAGCCACGAATCTTCACCTGATGGTCGATGCGCCCGACGTATTCCAGCACGCCATCGCTGCGGCGACGTGCCAGGTCGCCGGTGCGGTACAGCCGCTCGCCCGGGGCGCCGAACGGGTTGGGCACGAACACCGGCGCGGTACGCAGGGGATCGCCGACATAACCACGCCCCACCCCGGTTCCGGCGACGCACAGCTCGCCCACCGCGCCCACTGGCACCAGTTCCAGGGCGCCGTCGAGCAGGTACAAACGGTTGTTGTCGGTCGGCGTACCGATGGGCAGGTAGGTGCCACGGGTCGAGGCCATGTCGACTCGGAAGAACGCCACGTCATCGGAACATTCGGCCGGGCCGTAGGCATTCACCAGGCCGATGTCCGGGTAACGCGCCAGCCACTGATGGGCGAGTTCCGGTGGCATCGCTTCGCCAGTGGGCAGCATCCAGCGCAAGCCATCCAGGCCGATGCGCTCCTGGGCAAGCATGCCCTGGATCAACGACGGCACGCTCTCCAGCACGGTAATGCCCTGGCGTCCGACATGGTCCAGCAGGCCTTGCGGATCGTGGGCGATCACATTGGGCACGATGTCCACCCGAGCCCCGAACAGCGGCGCGGCCAGGAACTGCCACACCGAAATATCGAAGCTCTGGGACGCGGTCTGGGCAATCACATCGGCCTCATCCAGCGCCAGGTACGGCACTTTGCTGAGCTGGTTGTTGAGCATGCCGCGCTGCTGGACCATCACACCTTTGGGCAACCCGGTGGAGCCAGAGGTGTAGATCACGTAAGCGAGGTTGTCTGGCCCGCTGTAAACGCCAGGATTGCCCACCGCCATATCACTGGCCTGGACGTCCTCCCAAACCAGCAGCTTCGGCCGCCCGCCACAGGCGAACTCTTCCAGCAAGGCCAGCGCCTG
>NZ_JAOSHO010000624.1 GCF_025917275.1 Pseudomonas agronomica
TCGCGAGCAAGCTCGCTCCCACATGGATCTCGTCCAGTTTCAGACCTTCGGGTTACTTCGCCGCCCAGGAGTTGAAGCGCTGCTCCAGTTGCTCGCCGTTGTCAGCCCAGAAGCTGACGTCGATCTGCACCTGGTTGGCGATGTTTTCCGGGGTGGTCGGCATGTCTTTCAGGACATCCTTGGCCAGCAACGGCACGGCCTGGGTGTTGGCCGGGCCGTAGGCGATGTTTTCCGAGTAGGTCTTCTGCTGCTGCGGAGCCACCGAATAAGCGATGAATTTCTTCGCCGCTTCGGCGCGGGTCTTGTCCAGGCCACGCGGGATAGCCCACGCGTCGAAGTCGTAGATGCCGCCGTTCCACACCACTTTCAGGTTGCTTTCCTTCTGCACCGCAGCGATCCGGCCGTTGTAGGCCGAGCTCATGACCACGTCACCGGAAGCGAGGTATTGCGGCGGCTGGGCGCCAGCTTCCCACCACTGGATGTTCGGCTTGAGTTCGTCGAGCTTCTTGAAGGCGCGGTCCTGGCCATCCTTGCCGGCCAGCACTTTGTACACGTCCTTCGGCGCCACGCCGTCGGCCATCAGGGCGAATTCCAAGGTGTACTTGGCGCCCTTGCGCAAGCCGCGCTTGCCCGGGAATTGCTTGGTGTCCCAGAAGTCCGCCCAACTGGTCGGCGCAGTCTTCAGCTTGTCGGCGTTGTAGGCCAGCACGGTCGACCACACGAAGAAACCTACGCCACAAGGCTGGATGGCGCCTTTGACATAATCCTCGGCCTTGCCGAACAGCTTCGGATCAAGTTGCTCGAACATGTCTTCGTCACAACCACGGGACAACTCCGGCGACTCGACTTCAACCAGGTCCCAGGAAACGCTCTTGGTATCGACCATGGCCTTGACCTTGGCCATTTCGCCGTTGTATTCGCCCGCCACGATCTTGCCGTTGCCGGCCGCTTCCCACGGTGCGTAGAAGGCTTTGACCTGAGCCGCCTTGTTCGCCCCGCCGAAAGACACCACGGTCAGGTCCGGGCCCGCCGCCATCGCGCTTGCCGCACCCATCATGCCCAGTGTCAGGGCTGTGAACTTCAGGGATCTCAACATTTATTGTTCTCTCCACGTGCAGGGTTGGTGTTGGTACAGCAGGGGGCGATCAGTTCGCCTCTAGAAGGGGATCGAGCGCACGCACATGCTCGACTTGCCAGCCAAGCGGAACCACGTCCCCGACGGCGAGCGCGGGATCGAGCTCGGCAATCGGTTGTTTCACGAAGAAGTCATTCTTGCCGCAGACTTCCAGGCGAACCCGGACGTGATCGCCCAGATAGATGAATTCCGCCACCCTCCCTGAGAAGCGGTTGACACATTGTTCGCTGGAGCCGTTGAGGCTCACCCGCTCCGGTCGGATCGACAGCGTGACCGGCTCGCCAGGCTTGCCGACGTTGACGGCCAGGGCTTCGACTTTCTCGCCGCGTCCCAGCTCCACCAGGCAGCGGTCGCCGGTCTGGCTGTGCAGGCGTCCGTTGAGCCGGTTGTTTTCGCCGATGAAATTGGCGACGAAGGTGTTTTTCGGTTCTTCGTAGAGTGTGCGCGGCGGGGCGATCTGCTGGATTTCGCCCTGGTGGAACACGGCCACGCGGTCGGACATGGTCAGGGCTTCGCCCTGGTCGTGGGTCACGTAGACCACTGTCACGCCGAGGCGCTGGTGCAGATGCTTGATCTCCATCTGCATGTGTTCGCGCAGTTGCTTGTCCAGTGCGCCGAGGGGTTCGTCCATCAGGACCAACTGCGGTTCGAACACCAACGCCCGGGCCAGCGCCACCCGCTGCTGCTGGCCACCGGACAACTGGGCGGGATAGCGTTGGGCAAAGGTGTCCAACTGCACCATGCTCAGGACACGCTTGACCCGTTCACCGACGTCACTCTTGTTCAAGCCGCGCACGGTCAAGGGGAAGGCCAGGTTCTCGGCGACGGTCATGTGCGGGAACAAGGCGTAATTCTGGAACACCATGCCGATGTCGCGCTTGTGCGGCGGCACGTTGTTGATGGAGCGGCCGGCCAACTGGATCTCGCCAGCGGTCGGGGTCTCGAAACCGGCGAGCATCATCAGGCTGGTGGTCTTGCCGGAGCCGGAAGGCCCGAGCAGGGTCAGGAACTCGCCTTTGCGAATGTCCAGGTTGAGGTCCTTGACGATCAGGTTCTCGCCGTCGTAGCTCTTTTGCACACCACGAAAGCTGACCAGCACATCGCTGGTCCCCGCGCTTGAATCGACCTGGCTCATACCCGCACCTTTTGTATTGATGACTGCTTGTGAATCAAGCCTAGTGGAGCCTGGGGCCCGCGCAAATCGGGGCGCAGGAGAGAATCGCCTCAGCCGGATGGAAGAGTCGGGGTAGGGATTGCCCTACACGGATGGCGGGATTGGATAAATGCAGCGGCGAGTTTCAAGCGGCGAGCTGCAAGTAGGGGCAAAAGCAGTACCGAGGCGTGTCGCAAATAGGTATGCCAGCGCATTCCCTTGTGGGAGCGAGCTTGCTCGCGAT
>NZ_JAOSHO010000625.1 GCF_025917275.1 Pseudomonas agronomica
AGTGTCCGGCGGGCACGCTGAAATGGATCTGGCGCAAGGCCTCCCGGGCGCCGTAGGCGAAACTCAGGTCGCTGACCTCCAAGGCGTTCATGGCGTCACCACCACGCCCCAGGGATAGCGCCCGACTTTCACCGATTTGAGCACCTTGCGGCTCTCCACGTCGATCACCGAGACATCGCCGCTGACGCCGTTGGTCGCCAGCAATTGCTTCTGGTCCGGGGTGAACGCCAGTTGCCAGACGCGCCGGCCCACCAGCAGGTAATCCAGCACCTCGAAGGTCTTGGCGTCGATCACCGCCACATGGTTGGCCGGTCCCAGGGCGACGAACGCGAGCTTGCCGTCGGCGCTGAGCTTGATGCCCACCGGCTGCACCTTGTCCGGGTGCACGCCCTTGATCTGGAAGGTCAGGGTCTTGAGGACCTGGCGCGTCGCGACGTCGAGGATGGTCAAGGTGCCGCCGATTTCCGCCGAGGCCCAGAGCTGCGTGCCCTCGCGATTGAATTCGACAAAACGCGGACGCTGATCCACCAGCGTGCTGTCCGCCAACGTCTGGGTGCTCGTGTCGATCCAGTGCAGCATGTTGGTGGTCTCGCTGGTGTTGACCGCCCACTTGCCGTCGGGGCTGACAGCCATGCCTTCGGGCTCGACGCCCACGCCGATCTGGCCCAGCACTTCGGAGGTCTGGGTGTCGATCACCGTGACCAGCGCATCGTCTTCGTTGGAAACATAGAGCCAGCGATCATTGGGGTGCAGGGCGAATTGCTCCGGATCCTTGCCGGAAGGCAGTTCCTTGATGATCTTGCGGGTGGCGACGTCCATCACCTGGACACGGTCCGAATCGCTGGCGCAGATGTACAGCAGGCGATTGTCATGGGACAACAACAGGCCCCGGGGGCGTTGGCCCACCGGCAAGGTTTCGACGACTTCCAGGCGCTGCAGGTCGATCAGGCTGAGGCTGTTGTCTTTTTCATTGGAGACCCAGGCGATGCTGGCGGCAGCGGGACCGGCAAGGAGCAGCGAGGCGCCCAGGGCGAGGGCTTGGCGAAGCAGAGCCGGGTTGAGCAGGGGGCGGCGCATGGCGTTTTCCTTATTGTTGTGATCGATCAGGGGTAGCGACAGCTCACTTCGGGCCGGTCGAAGCCCAGGCTGTCCATTTCGTTGGAAGGGTGCAGGAAGCCGTCCTGGGGCGAGGTGCTGACCAGCGCTCGCGGCTGGACCAGGGGAATCGGTTGGCGCAACTGGCCATTCCAGGGTCGGTAGCTGAGCTTGCGGCCCTTGAAACCATCCAGCGGCAGCTCGTCGCCGAGGGCCAGTTGGCGGATGGCGAACGGGTCGTCCTGGCGCAACTTGCTGACGGCGGCGGCGATGCTGCGCACGGCGATCCAGGCGGCGAAGTCGCGGTCGTTCATCCAGCGACCGGCCAGGGCTTCGAAGCGTTTTTGCAGTTGCGCCGCGCCGTAGGTCTCGACGGTCTTGTGCCAGCCGGTGGGCGTCAGCCCCTGGGTGCCGGCCACCGGGCGCGGGAACCAGGTCTGGTAGGGCACGTATTCGCCGAAGTCGCCGCGCTCGTCGGCCACCAGCACCACGTCGTACTCGGCGGCCTGGGTGAACAGCGGCATGTCGGCCTGGGCGCTGCGGCGCTGGTCGTTGTCGAACTGCCAGGGCTTCTCGGCGACGATCTTCATGCCGAAGCGCTTCATGGCCCGGCGCAAGGCGGCGGCGTAGGCCTGGTCTTCGGGTGTCTGGCCGACGATCAGCAAGGCCCGCTGCCATTTGCGCACGACACTGAATTGGATCAGGGCATCGGCGAGGGTCGCGCGGTCGGGCAGGGTGTGCAGCACGTTACCCAGGCAGTCGGTTGTGCGCAGGTTGTCGTCGGGGCTGCCGGCGTTGAACAGCAGGCTGTCGGGGAGGGCCGCGCTGAGCTGGCGCAGGCTCTCGCCCGACGCATTCACCACGAACAGGCGCAGGCCTTGCGCATGCTGGGCACGGGCGGCCTCCAGGAGCGCTTCGGGGGTGTCGACGTTGGCGCTTTCGAGGCGGTAGTCGTGCTTGAGAAAACGTCCGGTGCTGTTGCTGTCGATGATCGCCAGTTCGGCGCCGCGCAGCCCGGCGTCGGTGGGTTCGGCGATAACGTTGGATAACAGGGGGCCCGGATCGGGCCGGTAGCCGAGGTAGCCGATGCGCACCTGCAACGGCACGGCATCGCCGGCTTGGGCGGCTGTCGCAGCAAACAGGCAGACCAGGGCGTAACTGACAAGCCGGCGCATGACGTCCTCCATTGCAGGTAGCGCCAGCATAGGAAGGCCGTGGTCCCGGGGAAATATGCAGAAAGTACCGCCGGGGCAGTACCAAGGTAGTAGCTCGCCCCAGGCGTCGGGGTTTTAGGATGCTTTCAATTGTCATTCATCAGGGAGCGGACAGACCGTGCGAATGTTCAAGACGCTGCTGTTGCCGTTGTTACTGATCCTGAGTTTGATCGGAGTGGATTGGCGTGCCCCGACCCCTGTGGGAGCGAGCTTGCTCGCGAT
>NZ_JAOSHO010000626.1 GCF_025917275.1 Pseudomonas agronomica
CTGCTTCGAGGCCCACTGAACGCCTTGAAGCTAAGAAGAAAGCTGAAGAGCTTCTTCCAATCGATAGCAAAGACCCTGGTCGAAAGACCGGGGTTTTTTGTTTTCGGGATTTGGAAGATTGAAACAAGCCCCTTGTGGCGAGGGAGCTTGCTGTGGCGAGGGGATTTATCCCCGTTGGCCGCTTCAGAACCCCAATTTATCCCGCAGCCCGTAATACCAAGCCCCCATCGCCGCAAACGGCGTACGCAACAACTGACCGCCGGGGAAGGGGTAGTGCGGCAGGTCCGCGAACGCATCAAAACGCTCAGCCTGCCCACGCAGCGCCTCGGCCAGCACCTTGCCCGCCAAGTGCGTATACGTCACGCCATGACCGCTGCAGCCCTGGGAGTAATAAACGTTATCCCCCAGTCGCCCGACCTGCGGAAGACGCGACAGTGTCAGCAGGAAATTTCCGGTCCAGGCGTAGTCAATCTTCACATCCTTGAGCTGCGGGAAGGCCTTGAGCATCTTCGGCCGAATGATCGCCTCGATGTTCGCTGGATCCCTAGCGCCGTACACCACGCCGCCGCCGAAGATCAGGCGCTTATCGCCCGTTAGCCGGTAGTAATCGAGCAGGTAGTTGCAGTCTTCGACGCAATAATCCTGCGGCAACAGGCGATGAGCCAACTCTTCCCCCAAGGGCTCGGTGGCGATCACCTGGGTACCGCAAGGCATCGACTTGGCCGCCAGCTCCGGCACCAGATTGCCCAGGTACGCATTGCCCGCCACGATAATGAACTTGGCCCTGACCTTGCCCTGCGGCGTATGCACAACCGGACTGGCGCCACGCTCGATGCGCACCGCCGGCGATTGCTCGTAGATCACCCCGCCCAACGATTCCACCGCCGCTGCTTCGCCCAGCGCCAGGTTGAGCGGATGAATATGCCCGCCGCTCATGTCCAGCATGCCGCCGACATACTCCTCGCACGCCACCACCTCGCGAATACGCCGCTGGTCCAGCAACTCCAGCTGCGTATGACCGAAACGCTCCCATAAACGCTTCTGCGACTCCAGGTGACCCATCTGTTTAGCGGTGAGGGCGGCAAACACACCGCCATCCTTCAGATCGCACTGAATCTGATACTTCGCCACCCGCTCGCGAATGATCCGCCCACCCTCGAACGCCATGTTGCCGAGCAACCGCGCCTGCTGCGGACCAACGCTGCGCTCGATCACGTCGATGTCGCGGCTATAACTGTTAACGATCTGACCGCCGTTGCGACCCGAAGCACCAAACCCAACCTTGGCTGCCTCAACGATCGTGACCTTGAAACCGTGCTCCAGCAAAAACAGCGCGGAAGACAACCCCGTATAGCCCGCACCGATCACGCACACATCGGTTTCGACATCATCCTGCAGGGCAGGGCGCGACGGCGCCGGATTGGCCGATGCGGCGTAATACGACGCTGGGTAGGATGTGTTCGCCATTCTGGAACCTCTGTTTTATATTTTTTACGAATGCGGCGATCCTACCCGAGATAAAAATCCGCCGCCAGCCACCGCTAAATCTTCGTTGTATCGGTGAAATTAAATATTTTGCATATTCATAGGGTTAGGTGAAAAAAAGGTGTTGACACCCCTCCGGAATTCCGTAGAATGCCGCCTCACAGCAGGCACGTAGCTCAGTTGGTTAGAGCACCACCTTGACATGGTGGGGGTCGTTGGTTCGAGTCCAATCGCGCCTACCAAACAAAATCCGCTCTGCTGGGCGGTCTAGAAGGGCTCACCGAAAGGTGGGCCCTTTTTTGTTGTCTGCGGATTTTACAGCAGGATTTTGCCCCTTTTATTGGGCGGACCTCGATTACATAAGGATATGGTCATGCGGGTTGTCGGTTTCGTAACTTTTTTTGCTGCAGCACTTGCTGGCTGCTCTGGAATACCCTCAGTTCCCTACGAAGAGCCTGCTCAATCAGAGGGCACGGCGCGTGTACGCGTTATCACGAACTCCGACGTGTTAGGCGATAGCATCGTCGGCGGTTGTGCTCCTGCCACCCAACATAAAATGGCTGAAGCTGGACGTTTCGGGCAGGATGGAACGGCGAACATCAATTATCCGCAGTATCCCCTGAAGTCGGCGAGCTTAGGCATGCCGCAGAGAGTTTGGCCCACTCTGACCCAGTACATCCCTGCGCTTCGGAGGGGGGAAGGGGTATACAAGGAGATCGTAACCGAATATCGCGTCAGGACGGATCTGCCTTTCCAAATCGCAACCCGGGGCGCGACCATTGCTGGCAATGGCAACACTTACCGAACCTGCGGTGGCCGGGCGCTCGTCTACAAGCTGGAGCCGGGAAAGGACTACGAAGCAGTGGTAGGGGTCGATAGCAGTCCAAACAAAGATGGCGACCAAGCGCTTATTTGCATGTTGGCAGTTCTTGAACTGAGCGCGGTGCCTGGCACTTCAATTGTGATTCCCCAAAAATTGACGCCTGCTGCGGCTCCGCAGGTGGCCTGCAAAATTTGATGACAGAATGGAAACGGGGACAGACCA
>NZ_JAOSHO010000627.1 GCF_025917275.1 Pseudomonas agronomica
GCCGAGAGTGTTCATGTTCAGATCCTTTTCGTAGATGAAGTGAGTTAGACGGTGACGTGCAGACGGACGTCGACGTTGCCGCGAGTCGCATTGGAGTACGGGCAAACCTGGTGAGCCGCATCGACCAGCGCTTGAGCATCGGCTTGATCCAGCCCCGGCAGACTGACGTGCAGGTCGATGTCCAGACCGAAACCACCAGGGATCTGGCCGATGCCGACGTGGGCCGTGATCGAGGCGTCAGCCGGAATGCTGCGTTTGCTCTGGCTGGCGACAAACTTCAACGCTCCGATGAAGCAAGCCGAGTAGCCGGCTGCGAACAACTGCTCAGGGTTGGTGGCTTCACCACCGGCGCCGCCCAGGGCTTTTGGAGTGGCCAGTTTCACATCAAGGATATTGTCGCTGGAAACAGCACGGCCATCACGGCCACCGGTGGAGGTTGCGACTGCGGTGTAGAGAACGTTCATGGTGTTTCCTCTTTTGCTGATGGGTTTGAGCGG
Source organism: Pseudomonas agronomica (assembly GCF_025917275.1). Taxonomy (GTDB): domain Bacteria; phylum Pseudomonadota; class Gammaproteobacteria; order Pseudomonadales; family Pseudomonadaceae; genus Aquipseudomonas; species Aquipseudomonas agronomica. The sequence goes on from NZ_JAOSHO010000627.1 coordinate 498, forward strand.
TTTTGGTCGGCGCTAAATGTTTGCGCGCTAACCAGTTGCGATAAAGTTAACGGATGAATAATTAGTGCGCAAGCTAAATTTCGAAAAAGTTTTCAGCTCTGAATTAACTAGTTGATATGAAAGGAAATTTATTTTTAGGCTTTGCAATATCGCCAGCCCGCGTGAGCCGCGAGGTGAGGCAAGGGGAAGGACGCGCCTAGGGAATCGGCAGGCCCGCGCAATTGCAGGCTCTCAAAGGGGGGAAACTCACAGGCCGATGATGGGCTTCTCGATCATCCAACGCGTGCCGTAACGCAACTCGCCCTGATGGCGTAAGCTGAACTGCGCGGATGCTCCCGTGGAAACGCCACATGGAATATTTGGAATGACTCGAATTATTGAAATCCTGACGTACACCTTAAGGCCAGGATCGGGATTGGATTTTCACAAAGTAATGCAGGATGTCAGTGTTCCGCTTCACCTGGAGGCGGGCATGGATGTCGTTTCTTATGGCTGCTCATTACATGATAGTGACAACTATCACCTGATTCGCTCCTATGAAAGCGAAAGCCATCGCCAGGTATCTCAAGCAGTTTTTTACGCAAGCGCTGCCTGGAAGCAGGGTCCGAGAGAAGACATCATCAGTCAGATTGAAACCAGTACAACGATCGTTATGGCGCTCGCTCAAGACGCAATTGATGCCATCAGAGCTTCCGTAGACCTGTCTGGAGCCGAAGCTCGATCCGCGTAGCCGACATCGACAAAGGCAGGCCCAGTCGAATTCCGACTGTTAATACAAATCAACCCAACTAAGCGACAGCCACTCGATTACGCCCTAACGCCTTCGCCCGATACAGGGCTTTATCTGCATCGTTCATCAAACTGTGGAGATCCTTGCTACAAGCTCCCGTCGATGCGACACCGAGGCTGGCTGATATGCCGTGGACAGGCTCGATCATCAAACCCGCGATCGTATCGATGAGCTGTTCTGCAATCTGGGTAGCGACTTCAATTGAAGTGTCCGGAAGCAAAATGGCGAATTCTTCCCCACCGAGCCGGCCGTGAATGTCCGTCGCTCGAAACGACGAGCTGATCACCACCCCCATCTCGCGCAAAACCTGATCCCCCACCTGATGGCCGTAGGTGTCGTTGATATGCTTGAAGTGATCCATGTCCAACATGACCGCACACAACCCCAATCGGTTGCTCTTGCACTCGTTGTAGAGTTGCTGGGCATGCTCGAAAAAAGCCCGCCGACTCTTCAGGCCGGTCAGTTCATCGGTTTGTGCGGCGCGGGTCGAAATGCTGTTGGCCTGTTCCATTTCGCGGGTGAGTCGAAAGGCGATTTCCAGCGCCTGGGACATTTTGTGCGTGGCGCGGGCCGCAAATGCCGCGAACACCAGGATCGAAAGGGCCATGCCGACTTGAATCGAGGACGGTTGAAACAGCAGCCAGGCGGTGCACGGAAACAGCACCAGGCCAATGGAGACCAGGGTCATATCGCGGTAGGCCGAGTAGCAGGACACCGCGCTGACGGACATCCCCACCGTAAAGAGCATGACCAACGCCTGCGACAACAGATCGTCCGCCGGCATGAGCACAAACGCGCCGCCGCCCCAGATGCCAGCGGATAACATCAGCGTGATCCAATATTTGCGCTCCCAACGTTGAGGCGTGCGCTTACTTTCGTCGCTGCGGAAATAGGCAACGAACATTGCGATACGCAACAGTGTCGACGCGGTCAGGATGGCCAGCCACCAAAAAATAACGCTGTGCTCAAACCGATCCCAACACAGCCAGCTCAGCATGATGGCAGCCAGGTAACTGCCGAAAACCGCAGAAACGGATTGGCGAAACAGTTGTTGCAGTCGGTCAGTTCGCACTTGCTCGGCTATGAAGCAATCCTGGCCGTTCCGAGATCTTGGGCCATCCATTTGATCCACCTGATCGTGACGCAACGAAAACGGCGATTGTGGCACCCTGCCACCAATGCAAACAACTGAATTACTGTGGCGAGAGGATTTAGCGAAACATCGCAACGCCCCGCTGGGCTT
>NZ_JAOSHO010000628.1 GCF_025917275.1 Pseudomonas agronomica
CCTCGCCACGGCAATTCATCTGATAGGCTCGCCACATTACGCCTTCAGTCCTTTCCATGACAGGTACAGCTGATGACCAATACCGCCCGCGCAGTTTTTCTCGATCACCCTTCCCTGGACCTCGGCGACCTCGAGCTTGGCCCGTTGCGCGAATGCTTCGGCGAGCTGCAACTGTTCGCCGGGACTCGCAAGGATGAGGTGACAGAGCGGCTCAAGGGCGCCACCGTGGCGATCACCAACAAGGTCGTGATCGATGCAGCCGCGATGGCAGCGAACCCCGAACTGAAACTGATCCTGATCAGCGCCACCGGCACCAACAACGTCGACCTGGTCGCGGCCCGCCGCCATGGCATCACCGTCAGCAACTGCCAGGGCTATGGCACGCCGTCGGTCGCCCAACACACGATCATGCTGTTGCTGAACCTGGCGACGCGCCTGGCCGATTATCAAAAAGCCGTGGGCGAAGGTCGCTGGCAACAGGCTTCGCAGTTCTGCCTGCTGGATTATCCGATTGTCGAACTGCAAGGCAAGACCCTCGGGCTGCTCGGCCATGGCGAATTGGGCGGCGCCGTCGCTCGGTTGGCCGAAGCCTTTGGCATGCGCGTGTTGCTGGGACAGATTCCCGGACGCCCCGCTCGTCCCGACCGCCTGCCATTGGACCAACTGTTGCCACAAGTGGACGCCCTGACGCTGCACTGTCCGCTCAACGAGCACACCCGCCATTTCATCGGTGCTCGCGAGCTGGCCTTGCTCAAACCCGGTACGTTCGTGGTCAACACCGCACGCGGCGGCCTGATCGACGAGCAGGCCTTGGCCGACGCCCTGCGCAGCGGTCACCTGGGTGGGGCGGCCACCGACGTATTGAGCGTGGAACCGCCCACCCAGGGCAATCCGCTCTTGGCAGGCGATATCCCGCGGTTGATCGTCACGCCCCACAACGCCTGGGGCAGTCGCGAGGCACGGCAACGGATCGTCGGCCAACTTAGCGAAAACGCCCAGGGATTTTTCAGCGGTACAGCGCGACGAGTCGTCAGTTGATAAACTGCCGCACTTTTTTTCAAGGAGCAGACCATGGATCCGCGCAGTGAAGTACTGCTTCGTCAGCCTGAGTTATTCCAGGGTCCGGTCCTGCTGGCCGGCCTGCCCGCCGACGATCTGCTCGGCCGCTTGCCCGAGGCCCATGGCTGGTGCTGGCATGCGGGCGATCAAGCGGCCCTGGATGCGCGCTTCCCGGAGCGCAGCCATTTCGGCGTGAACATACCCGAGCGTGGGTTCGACACCGCGGTGGTGTTCCTGCCCAAGGCCAAGGACCTCACCGACTACATCCTCAACGCCGTGGCCGCGCGCCTGGCCGGTCGCGAGGTGTACCTGGTGGGCGAAAAACGCAGCGGCATCGAGGGCGCGTCCAAGCAACTCAACCCATTCGGCAAGCCACGCAAGCTCGACAGCGCGCGGCATTGTCAACTGTGGCAAGTCACCGTCGCCAATGCGCCCGAGGCCAAGCCGCTGGAAAGCCTGGCGCAGACCTATGAGCTGCCATTGGCCGAAGGTCCACTGAAGGTCATCAGCTTGCCGGGGGTGTTCAGTCACGGCCGGCTGGATCGCGGCAGTGCGCTGTTGCTGGAGCACTTGGACAAGCTGCCCAGCGGCCACCTGCTGGACTTCGGCTGCGGCGCTGGCGTGCTGGGCGCGGCGGTCAAGCGTCGTTACCCGCACAACACCGTGACATTACTGGATGTGGATGCCTTTGCCACTGCCAGCAGTCGCCTGACGTTGGCCGCCAACGGCCTGGAAGCCGACGTGCTGACCGGTGACGGGATCGACGCCGCGCCCATGGGCCTGAACGCGATCCTGAGTAACCCACCGTTCCATGTCGGCGTCCACACGGATTATCACGCCACGGAAAACCTGCTGCGAAAAGCCGCTAAACATCTGAAAAATGGCGGCGAACTGCGCCTGGTCGCCAACAGTTTCCTCAAATATCAGCCGCTGATCGAAGAACACCTCGGCACGTGCACCATCAAGGCCGAAGGCCAGGGTTTTCGCATCTACCGGGCCAAGCGGGGTTAAGGTTTTTTTAGGAAACAACGCTTGCCCAATCGGATTTGCCTAGGCAGAATCCGCACCGTCCTAGGGGAGTAGTCTCCCGCGAGCGCCCAGCTCGCCCGGCATACGTCAACATACTTGGTCAGCAGACCATGGCGTATGCGGCCCAAGCGTCCACGCAGATGGTCGCTGGGTTTGACAAGACCTATGACACGCACACCTTACCCGGGGCGGGAAGGCTGTACGTGTCATAGCCGTGTCGACCCGCCCCTCTTAGGAATTTCCTGATGCTGGACTCTCTACTCGTACCTACCGCCATCGTTGCGCTGGCCGAAATCGGCGACAAGACGCAACTGCTCGCGCTGATTCTCGCCGCTCGCTTTCGCAAACCCTGGCCGATCATCGCCGGCATCGTCGCCGCGACCCTGGCCAACCACGCGGCAGCGGGCGCGGTGGGCGCCTGGGTCAGTGGGTTCTTCTCC
>NZ_JAOSHO010000629.1 GCF_025917275.1 Pseudomonas agronomica
GAAGCGTTTTCACTGCAGTAACCGTGTATCCAGAACAGTCGACCCCTCACCCAGGATGCTCTCGCTGAGCTGCACAAACTCCCCGGTATCCACCGTCTCCAGGCGCATCGCCCCTTGCAGCACGTCATCGAGGGAGCGCTTGTTGCGGGTCTTCAGGCGAATTTCCCGGTCCAGCTCCTGCAGCAACAGCACCGCCTTGGCGGCCATCGCCGGGCTCACCTGTTCGCCACGCAAGGTCGTGACGCCCTTGCTGTCCCGGGCGAGACGAACATTCAGGGCCTGATAGCGCTCGTCGCTCATGCCGCCGGCGCGGCGTAGCAGTTCGATGGCGTAATACTCATTCAATCCTTCGCTGATCCAGTCACTGCGATCTTGATCGTTGATGCGCACCAACATCTGCATCAACTCCCGTAGTAACGAACTGCTGCCGCGCTCGCTGACCAGTGGCGGGCGGCTGTGCAGGTAAATCGATTCGTGGCCCGCCTGGACGCCACGCCACATCGGATCCCCGGCACCGACGATCAACAGTTTGGCCGGATGACGCGGCACCACTGCCTGCACCTGCGGCCAGACAAAAGTCAGCAGCGTCAATACATCCATCCGCCGCATCCCCTGGCCGAGGGGCGAAGCCACTGTCACCTCGGTCTCGCCCAGGCGCGTGCGTCGGCTGCCGAGTTTGCCGGCGAGCATCCAGCCCGTGGGGCGATCGAACAAGCGCGAGGGGTTATCGATGCGAAAGCGTTGCTTGCCTATACGCGGCCAAGGCGTCTCGATGCTTTTCCAGCCGTTGGGCAATTCGAACTCCAGGCGAGATACCAACTCGATGCCGTCCTGCTGGTCCAGCTTCGCCGGCGGCACCAGGTCATCGCCGCGTAGCAGCGCCCAGGCGGGCGTCATGCGGGTTTCGAAAGCGCCGTTCTTGCGCGATTCGCTGATGCGCACGCGGTAGGTCAGGCTTGCCTTGTCGGCAGCGGGACGCCAGACGCCGCGCGATGCCTTGCCGGGCGTGAGCTGCCATTGGCCGTCTGCCTTGAAACCGCTGTAGCGACCGTCATCGCCCAGGTCAAAATCCAGGCTGCGCACCGCCGAGCCCCGCGCGAGGGTCAGGCGCACTTCAGCCTGGTCGTTCTGCGGCAACAGGTGCACGTGGTAATCCAGATCAACTTTCTGTGCTGCCCACAGCGGCTCGCACACCGCCAGCAGCCCGGCCGCCAATACCCGTTTCAATCCTGCAGCCATGGGCGCTCCCTGGTGATGCGATGCCGTTTTTCAGCCCGCGCGAAAGATCAGGTGGTCTTCCCAGTCCTCTTCGGCCACGCTGCCTTCGGCCAGCATGCGCCCGGATTGGGAAATGCGTTCGTGGTGCACGGCGTCGCGATCGCCACAGACCAGGTGGTGCCACAGCGGCAGGTCCTTGCCCTCGCTGACCAGGCGATAGCCGCAGGTCGGCGGCAGCCATTTGAACTGATCGGCCTTGCCCGGCGTGAGCTGGATGCAGTCGGGAACGAAGTCGCGGCGATGGGCGTAGTCGGTGCACTGGCAGCTTTTCAAGTCCAGCAGTTTGCAGGCGATACGCGTGTAATAGACGGTGTTGTCGTCTTCATCCTCGAGCTTTTGCAGGCAGCACAGGCCGCAGCCGTCGCACAGCGATTCCCACTCTTGCGGATCGAGCTGATCGAGGGTTTTGCGTATCCAGAACGGTTCGACTTTGGCGGCCATGGCTCAAGCATCAATATCATGTGGTGAAAAGGCCGACAGTCTAGTGCCGCGACCTCCCGAGGCCAAGCATTGGCGACTGTCGGTAGAAGGGGCTTGTCAGGCCGGGCGCCGGGACGTAGGTTGCTTCATCACGTTTACGAACCCAGCTAGGTGAGCCCATGAGCGCCAATTCCCGCATCGCCGATTACACCATCCACCCTCAATTCATCGAGCGCTGGTCGCCGCGCGCCTTCACGGGCGAGACCATTGCCGAAGAAACCCTGCTGAGTTTCTTCGAAGCCGCGCGCTGGGCCCCTTCGGCGTACAACTCGCAGCCGTGGCGCTTCCTGTATGCCCGCCGCGACACGCCGAACTGGGAGCGTTACCTGGGCCTGCTCAACGAGTTCAACCGTGGCTGGGCCCAACACGCCTCGGCGCTGGTGATCATCGCCTCGAAAACCACCTTCGCGGTGCCCGGCGCCACGGAAGAAACCCCGGCCCAGTGCCACACCTTCGACACAGGCGCAGCCTGGGGCCACCTGGCGTTGCAGGCGAGCCTAAGCGGCTGGCATACCCATGGCATGGCCGGCTTCGACCAGGAACTGACCCGCAAGGAACTGAAGATCCCGGACGGCTACGCCCTGCATGCCGCCGTGGCGATCGGCAAGCTGGGGGACAAATCGACGCTGGCCGACTACCTCCAGGCCCGCGAAGTCCCAAGCCCGCGCCGGCCGTTGAGCGAGTTGGTGGCCGAGGGTGATTTCACCCTTTAAAGCAGAACCACGGTGTCTACTCAAGTGTGGAACCGAACCCGTGACGAGGGAGCTTGC
>NZ_JAOSHO010000063.1 GCF_025917275.1 Pseudomonas agronomica
GAGCAGGCTCGCTCCCACAGGTTCTTCAGCAGTCCAGCCCTTCTACATATTCCCGAAAGCCCTGAACACGCCGATCATGGCCGGGCCGATGGCGACCAGGAAGAAGCTCGGCCACAGGCAGAAGATCAGCGGGAAGATCAGTTTGGTGCCGATTTTGGCGCCCATTTCCTCAGCAGCCTGGGTACGCCGGTCGCGAAACTCATCGGCGTAGATGCGCAGGGTATCGGCCACGCTGGTGCCGAAACGGATACTTTGCGCCAACAGGCTGACCAGGCCCTGGATGTCCTCCAGGCCGGTGCGCACGGCCAGTTGTTTGAGCGCCTCCGTGCTGGTGATGCCCGCGCGGATCTGCGCGTTGACCAGCGCCAGTTCCTCGGCCAGCTCGACCTGGCTGACGGACATTTCTTCAGCCACCCGTTCGATGGTGGTGGGCAGGGCCAGGCCCGATTCGACGCAGACCACCATCAAGTCCAGCGCATCCGGAAATGCCGCGCGCAGCCGGCCTTGCCGCGCGTTCTTGCGCTTGCCGACATAGAGCGCCGGCACCAGCCAACCAATGCCCGCCATGAGGACCACCGCCAGCAGGCCGATGGCCAGTGAGACCTTGACCATCGGCAGCAGCAGCAAAGCAACGCCGATCATCACCAGGGGCAGCATCAGGCGCACGGCCCAGTACATCTGCACCGCCGAAGCGGATCGATAACCGGCGTGGGTCAGCAACATCTGGGTAGCGGACGTCTGGGTCGCGTCGGCCGAGGCAAAACGCTGGCCGACTCGCTCCAGTAACAATTGCAAGTTACCAGGGGCCTCCTGCCCCGCCGCGCTGCCGGCATAACCGCGCTTGATCAACGCCAGCCGGCGCTGCACCGGGTCCTGCAGGCCCAGCATCATCAGCATGACGGCACCGGCAGCCAACACCGTACTGACGCCAATCACGGTGACGAACAGCAGGCGCGCGAGCTCCTCGTTCCCGGTGAATCGACTGAACAACCCGAGCAAAAAGTCCATGACCGATACCTCTGGGCGCAACAGCGTTAGACCTGGATCCGGATGATCTTCCGGATCCAGAAAATCCCCACCAACATGGCGCAGAACGCGCCGATGATCAGCTTGTGACCGATGGGATCATTGACCAGTACCGGCATGTAACTGGGGCTGGTCACCACGATGGCGATCGCCAGCACGAAAGGAATCGCCACCAGCACCCAGGCGGACATGCGCCCTTCGGCCGACAGCGTCCGGACCTTGCGCTGGAAACGGAAACGCCCGCGGATCAACCGGCTCAGGCGCTCCAGCACTTCGGTCAGGTTGCCGCCGGTCTCGCGGTGGATCAGGATCGACGTCACCAGCATCATCACGGTCATGCTCGGCATGCGCTCCAGCAGGCCGAGCATGGCCCTGCGCACGTCGTTGCCATAGTTGATGTCGGAAAAGGTCATGCCGAATTCCTGGGCGACCGGCCCCTTGTGCTCCTCGGCGACCAGGCGCAGGGTTTCGTTGAAGGGATGGCCTGCGCGCAAGGCCCGGCACATGGCATCCAGGGCGTCGGGCAAACCTTCCTCGAACGCGGCAAAACGCTTGTTGCGATCGCGCATGATCTTCAGCACCGGCAGCCAGGCCACGGCAAACGCCACCAACAGCGCCACCCACCAGATCGGCCAGACCATCAGCACCAAGGCACCCATCGCCACGCCAATGGCCAAGCCAAGCAGCATCACTCGATAGGCCCGGTACTCATGGCCGGCCTGCTCGATCAACTGGGTCAGGTTGGCCATGAACGGCAGCTGTTCCAGCCGGGCCTCCAAGGGGGACAGGCGCGTCAGGTACTTTTGCCGCAGGACCGTCTGCATGTTGGGCAAGTGGTTGGCTTTCTCCAGGACGTGCAGGCGACCGCGAATGCGCTTGCGCATTTTCCCGGCCTCGCCGAACACCGGCACCACCACGCCCTGGGACAGCAGGAACACGGCGATAAACACCATGCCGAGGAAAATCAGGATGAATTCGCCCGGGATACCTTTCATGATTGCCGGCCCTCCATCCATTCAGGACGGAACATACTCAGCGGCAATTCGATGCCGCGCTTGGCCAGTACATCGCGAAAGGCCGGGATCATGCCACTGGGCTTGTACTCACCCAGGACCTCGCCGTGCTCACCGATTCCGTGGCGCGCAAAAGAGAAGATTTCGGTCATGGTGATGACCTCCCCTTCCATGCCGTTGATCTCTTGCATGCTGGTGACGCGACGCTTGCCGTCTTCTTGACGCTCCAACTGGATCACCACATCGATGGCCGAGGCAATTTGTTGACGCATTGCCTTGATCGGAAAAGTCGCCCCGGTCATCGACACCATGTTTTCGACGCGACCCAACGCATCACGGGCGGTGTTGGCGTGAATGGTGGTCAGCGAACCGTCGTGGCCGGTGTTCATCGCCGTGAGCATGTCCAGTGCTTCGGCGCCACGCACCTCGCCGATGACAATGCGATCCGGGCGCATCCGCAGGCTGTTGCGCACGAGTTCGCGCTGACTCACCTCGCCTCGCCCCTCGATGTTCGACGGCCGGGTTTCCAGGCGCACGACGTGGGGTTGTTGCAGTTGCAGTTCGGCCGAATCCTCGATGGTGACGATCCGTTCGTTATGCGGGATGAAACTCGACAGCACGTTGAGCATGGTGGTCTTGCCGCTGCCGGTCCCGCCGGAGATCAACACGTTCAAGCGCCCGCGGACAATGGCCTTGAGCAGCAAGGCAATGGCCGGTGTCATGGTGCCCACCTGGATCAGGCTGTCGGTGTTGAGCAGGTCCACGGCAAAGCGCCGGATCGACATGCTCGGGCCGTCGATGGCCAGCGGCGGGATGATCGCGTTCACCCGCGAACCGTCCTTGAGCCGGGCGTCCACCAACGGCGAGGACTCATCGATGCGCCGCCCAAGGCTGGAAACGATGCGGTCGATGATGTTCAGCAAATGCTGGTCATCCCGGAAGCGCACGTCGGTGCGTTGCAGCTTGCCGAAGCGCTCGACGTAGACCGACGAAAAACCGTTGACCAGGATATCGGACACGCTGTGGTCGGCCAGCAGCGGTTCCAACGGGCCGAGCCCCAGCACTTCATCGGTGATCTGCTTGATGATCAACTGCCGGCTCGCTGTACTCACCGGCGCCGAATGTTCTTCAAGCAAGCGCTGGCAAATATCGCGGATCTGCCGCGTGGCCTCGACTTGTTCGAGGGCATCGAGCAAGGACAGGTCCATCACCTTGAGCAACTGCTGGTAGATCTTTTCCCGCCACTCGGCTTCCACCGGGGTGACCTGGGTGCGGGTTTCATAAGGCACATCGGGAACGGCGTGCTCCCAGGCCATCAACTCTTCGGCAGAGTCTGGCTGGCCGTCACCTTGCTGGGCGGCCATTGAAGCACCGGTTTTGCCGGGTTGTTTGCGCAAGCGGTTGCGGAAGTCGCTGATCATGGGTCATCCCCCGAAGAAACGGTTGAAGGCGCGTTTGAGCAGGCCTTTGCCTGCCGCCATCTGATGACCGACCAGGTCTTCGGTCAAATCGCGCAACGCGGCGGTGATGGCCGCCTTTGGCGCATGCAGTCCCAATGGCACGCCAGTGTTCTGACTCTGGCTGACCAGGTTGAAGTCATTGGGCAGTTTCGAAATGTTCGGGCAACGCAGGGCTTCGCCGATGTCCTTGAGGCTGACCGCGGCGGACTTGTCGTAGCGGTTGACTACGATCTGCAGCTGGTCGCCGCGCACGCCGAGGTCTTCGCGAAGGATCCGCACCAGGGCGCTGGCGTCACGCAGGTGACTGACGCTCTGTTGCACCACCACGTAGACCCGGTCCACCTGTTCAAGGACGGAGCCGGTGAGGTGATCGATCTGCCGGGGCAAGTCCACCACAATCCAGTCATAGCTGGTGCGGGCCAGTTGCAAGAGTGCGTCGAGCTGTTCCGGCTGGGCATCCTGGGGCAGGCACAATTCACCGGCGCGGCCACCCAACACATGCAACGTCGGGCTGAAGTGACTGCAGAAGCCTCGCAATGCCACGCTGTCCATGTCTTCGACTTGTTGCAGCACTTCCAGGTGGCTGTGGGATTGGGCGACATCCAGGTAATGGGTCACGCTGCCGAACTGCAGGTCCATGTCCAGCAACAAGGTATTGCCTGAACGGGCGCTGAGTTGCTGGGCCAGGTTGCATGCCACCAGCGTGCCGCCGGAGCCGCCCTTGGCGCTGATCACCGCGACCAACTTGCCCTCGTTCCCATTGCCGAGGCGCACTTCCGCCACCAGGCGATTCAGGGCCGCCACCAGTTCGGCATCGGCGAAAGGCTCGGGCAACACGTCTCGCGCACCCGCCTGCATCGCCAGGCGCATGCCTTCCTGCTCGCCCAACAGACCGCACACCAGCATCGCCGGACGCTCATGGGCCGGCCGTTGCAGCAGCGCCGACAGTTCCTCGCGCCACAAATGGCTGACCCGCAACAGCAGCAGATCGGGCATCCGGTCCAGGCCGTAGAGCGGATCGACATGGCCATTGCTGACCAGGCGCGTGCTCACTTCAAGGCCGGGCATGCGCTGGCAGACGCACTGCAGATCGCGCAGGGACCCAGCATCGCGGCTGCTGATCAATATTCGCAGCCCGGCCTTGCCGGTGGCGCTTGTGAGCGGAGTTTCCCGGGTGTTCAGCATGGTGTGATCTCCCCTGAATCGGAATGACGCCCTAGGCTTTCGCGTGGCAACGTCGCCCTGAAAGTGGGCAAGGTAATGGGCACGCCCAGTCCGGGAATGAACAGGTTGAAAACGAAATTCTGCAGGCTCAGCCGGACATAGCGGATGGCCCGGAATCCCGTGCTGCCGGAGGTATCGCTGGGGTTCGCCACCACGGCCCCGTCGACGTCCAGGTAAGTCAGCGCCAGGTTCGCGGTGGTCAGGCTGCTGATCAGTTGGCTGGTGCCTGAATCCGTCGCGGCGTTGAAAATCGCCCGGCGCAGGATCACCGGATCGCTGATGTTGCACACCGCCGCCAGGCGCGCACCACGCCGTGCGGCTTCATCGAGGGCGTTGACGGTGAAATACAACCGGCCCATTTCCAGCACACCGAACAGCAGGGTGAACACCAGCAGGCCAACGAAGGCGAACTCGACGATATAGGTGCCGTGCATCTGCTTGCGATTCATCACAGCGCCCTCATGACAGTGGTCGCTACCAGCGGGATGCCCAGCGCAATGGCGCTGCCGAAGAAGCCGGGGATCGAACCGGTGCAACTGCCCGCGCCAATCACCGGGCAGAAGGTGTAGGTGATGGTGACGCGTACATGGCTGGTGCCCTCGGCGACAACCTGCACGTTCGCCGTGGTCAACCCCGACACCACGGCAGTGCCGGAAGCACTGGGCACGCCATACACCGCGACGTTTTTCGTCTGGGTCTGCAACGTGCTGCTCAGGGAAACCGCGCCAAGGGTGGAATTCCAGGCCTGGCTGGCGACGAAGCGGTCGGCGTCGCGGCTGGCCTGCAACAGCACGTTGTATTGGTACAGCATGCGGCCGAACTCGCCGAAGGCCAGCAACAGCAACAGCAACACCGGCAGCACCAGGGTGAACTCCACCAGCGCGACGCCTTGCTGGGCCCGGGGTGATTTGAACGGGGCAAGTTTCATGACGCCTCCTACGAGTCTGTGCTCGGCGTGCCGCTGCCATTGATATAGGTCTTGTAGAGCTGGATGATCTGCGGACCGGCGTCGCTGCTGGGTGTCGGGCCAGGCACGTTGTCGCCTTCGCATTCGTGGACGAACTGACCGAATATCTGCGACTGGGTACCGCCGCCATTCATGGGCTGCACGACGAAATAACAGCCGAACCCCAACACGGGGATGGTGCTTGAACCACCCTGTTTGCCGGTGCAATTACCCACCACGATTTTCAGCATCCGACGCTCGAAGACGCCGTTGCTTTGGCAGCCACTGCCGCTCCCGCCCACGCAGGCGGCGACCTGGGTACGCCAATCGTTGTAGTCCGCTATCGCCTCGCCGCCCGCCGAGAGATCGCCGCCGCTCGACGTGACGGGCTTGCCTTTGTATTGCGCCTGGCCGAGCGTGTCGTTGTAGGTCATCGCTGGCGAGCTTGACGAGGTGACCAGGTCCGGTGGGTAGTTGGACGCGCTGACCGGGCCGTTGTAGATGCCGAAGCGTGTGTTCAAGCCTTGGGACGCCGGACCGACGGTGTTGCCGGGGGAAGTCTGGACGTTATCCCCGACCGTACGGCAGACCGAACCGCCACCCGCCAGGTCCTCACGCACCGAACTGCCGCCGGAGCCAAAATCGAGCAATTGGAAATTGCCAGGCCCGATGGGCGAGGTGTTTCCCGCCGCCGTCTTCAGCACCACCAGGTCACCGAAGCGATAGCTCCAGAAATTCCCGGCAGACGGGTCATATTGGCCGGGATCGCCACAGACCATCAGGGGCGCCACGTCACAGGGCGACGTGGGGCTGGGGCCGGCGGTGGCGATGGCCGCCACGGCTTTGCTGCCCAGACTGCCGCTGCCCATCGACTGGACGAAGCTCCAGAAAAAACCGTTGAGTTGATAGTTGGCCACCGAAACCCGCACGTACTTGGCGTCGCTCGGGCCGGGGTAAGAGAATGGGCCGTAGACGCTGCTGGACAATTCAACCACGGCAAACGAGCCCGGGTTGCCAGCGACAGCGGTGGCCAGTTCCGTGTTGCCCGCGGCGCTGGCATTTCTGCTCAGCGTGTCCAGGGCCGCCGTGCGGGTCGTGCTGGCCATGTTCATGCTGCCCTTGACCTGGCTCAGGGTCTTGGCGCCCCCCAGGGCCGCGGCATCCACGGCGTTTTGCAGGCGGGTCTTGTTCAGCAGCATATGTCCGCCGTCAAGGGCCAGCGCCGCCATCATGGCAATGGCCGCCATGGCGATCACCATCAGTACACTTACCGCCCCTCCCTGGCGTCGTGGCAGCGTCAACGGCTGCCGGATCTTGGCATTCATCATCGAGCCCTCATCTACAGCGTTGAGGATCGGTATCGCCCTGCCCTGTGGGGCCGGGGACAGGGACGTCATTCAGCGGACATTGACCACACTGCTTTCAACGCCACGGATCAGCGTGATCGCGCCGCCCTGAGGCCGAACACTGCGTTGCACCATTGGCCTTGGCACCGGGGCAGCGGCCACCGCCATGACCGGCGCAGGGGCTGGCGGCGCGACGGCCACGGCTTTTTTCTCCAGGTTCAGGGGGTTGCGAAGGGCCAGTTGCAGCTTGCCCTCGGTTTGCGCGGTGACCAGCAGTTCCGCTTCACTGGCGGACATTTCCAGTGTCACGGCCCGCACCACCACCGGTTGCGTCTTGTCCGTGCCCGCGGTCTGGTCCACGGCCAGCACCCGCAGGTTTTCCAGGAGGGTCCGGGACGTCGCATTGTTGCTGCCGGCGTTGGTGGTCTTGGTCGCCAGCACATCGACCCGGTTGCCGGGCAGCAGGAAGCCGCCGACACCGACCACATCATCCACGCGTACCGAGATGGCCCGTTTGTCCGGCGCGATCAGCGAGGCCAGGGTGCTGCCGCCCAAGTGTTCGCTCAAACGAGCACCTCGCACGATGTCGCCACGCAGGATGTCGAACGTGGCGATCTTGCCCACGGCCTTTTCGCTGCTGTCGAAAGCATCGTCCGGAATCGTGTCCATGGGCATGCGCACGGTCGTGACCTGCTGGGCCTCGACCATTTGCCCGAAGGGGATTTCCACCGTCGCGACCACCACGCTTCGCAAGTGATCATCGGGGGTCGCGTTGAGTCGCGCGCTCAGCCAGGAGTCAGCCATCCATGCGGCACCAAGGCCCATTACCAGGGAAACGCCTATCAGCGGAAGCGTACGAGAGCTCATGTCGGTATCTCCAGATCAAAGGAAGTCGAGCTGAACGAAGTAGTTGTGCCAGGCCCATTCCAGCTCTTGCGGCAACAGGGGCCCGGAACCGCCCAGGTAACGCTGGCGATCGAGCGCCATGTTCAACAGGTCGCGGGGATGGCAAGGCACCAGGGGCATGCCTTCGCTTGCATACAGCCGTTGCAGCACATAGCGCACCAGCAGCGGGTCATAAGGGATGCCCAGGCGTTCGCACTCCTGGCGCCAGATGCGCTCGTATTCGTCGGGCTTGAGATAACCGAACTGGACCTTGTAGCCGATGCGCCGCAGGAAAGCCTCGTCCGCCAATTCGAGGGGATTGAGGTTGGTGGAAAACACCAGCACCAGGTCGAACGGCAGCTCGCAGTGCCGCCCACCGCCCAGGTTGATGAAGTCGCGTTTTTCTTCCATCGGCACGATCCAGCGATTGAGCAGCTCGGCCGGGGCCATGCGCTGGCGGCCCATGTCGTCGATGATGAACAGGCCGTTGCTGGCCTTGAGTTGCAGGGCGGCCTGGTATTGCCGGGTGAACGGGTCGTAGCGCACGTCCAGCTGTTCCATGCTCAACTCGCCGCCGGTGATGACAATCGGGCGTTTGCAGCACAACAGTCGACGGTCGATGCCTTCGTTGAGCATCAGGTTGTTCGTTTGGCTGCTGTCATCCAGGCGTTGATGCACCTGCGGGTCGTAGATCTCGATCACCGACTCGTTGATGACGATGGCATGAGGCACCCAGATGGCCTCGGCGAACAACCGGATCAAACGGCTGCTGACGTAGGTTTTGCCGGTGCCCGCCGGACCGTAGATCATGATCGCCCGCCCCGAATTGAGCGCGACGCCCAATTGATCGAGCATGCCTTGGCTGAGCACCATGCCGGCCAGGGCGTGGTTCATGTCCTTGGCGGTAATGCGACCGTGGTGGATGGTCTGGATCTTGATCAACGAGCGGTAGGTGCTGACTGGAAACGGCGCGGCGCCGATGTAGCCGCTGCGGGCCAGAGCGTCGCGGGCGGAACTGCGGCCGCGTTCTGTCAGGCCATAGCGCAGGGTTTGTCCACCGGCCTGGCCCATCTGGCCGAGCACTTCGACCCGGCCGTCCTTGCGCAGGAACGCCAGCACTTCTTCGAGCACCGCGCCGGTCAGGGCCAGGCGTTCCACCAGCCGCGACATGTCCAGCACGCCGGCGTCGTGCAGGTGTTTGCACACCAGTTCGCCAAGGAAACTGTCCGTCAGGCCGGTGTCGCGAATCGAACTCGGTTGAGGCGCCAGGCGTTGCACGGCTTCCCGTTCGCTGGGGTAGGCATCGCTATCGTTGATGACGTGCATGACTAGACTCCCCAGCCACCGGCAACCAACTGCCAGTAAACGCTGTTCAAAGTGCCGATCAGGATCGCAATCGAGTAAGGAAAGGGTTTGCCGGCCACTTCATCCGATGCCGGCGCCAGATAAGCCTGGGCCCGGACGCACAACCAGTAGCGCTGCAAGGTCTGGAGCAACTGGCCGCGGGCCAGGACAATCAGGAAACCGCACACACCGCCGGCGATCAGGCTGAACAGCGCCGCCCACAGTGCGAAATGAAAGGGCAGGAAACTGCCGACCATGGTCATCAACTTCACGTCGCCAGCGGCCATGCCACCTACGGCGTACATGGGCAGGAACAGCGCGAAACAGATCAGCATGCCCAACAGGCCGTCGCCCAGCCCGCCGATACCACCGATATAGAGCTGGCTGGACAATCCCAGGGCCAGGCCCAACAGGACCAGCGTGTTGGGGATGCGGTGGCGACGCAGATCGCTCACCACCGCCACACCCAGCAGTCCTAGCAGCAGTACCGTCGACATCAGCAATTCCATGGACATGATGCGTCTCCCTAAGGGTGGTTATGGTTAGCAGGCAGCGCCTTTAACCGCGGCACAGAGCGCAGTGATTCGAGTGTTCACCTCACCGCCCAATAGAACGAACATCGCGGCAACCGCCACCGTTATCAGTCCACCGGCCACCGCGTATTCCACAATGGTCAGGCCATCTTCATCATTTAAGAACTTGGCTATCGACGTTCTGACTGTTTGAAGTTTCATCTGATTTACCTCACTTCAGCGGTAATAAAACGACTGATGGAGAACAGCGCGAAGCCCACTTGGCAGGTACTGCACAGCTTTTTCGAATAAAGCCGAAACCGGCGCCTCGATGGGCCTCACCCGTAACGGTTGTCAGCAGGCAGCGCCCTTGACGGCGGCGCAGAGGGCGGTAATCCGGGTGTTCACGGCGCCGCCCAGCAAAACGAACATCGCGGCCACGGCCACCGTGATCAACCCACCGGCAACGGCGTATTCCACAATGGTCAGGCCATCTTCATCTTTGGCGAACTTCAGTACCGAAGCCTTGATAGTTTGAAGAGTCATTTCGCACACCTCATCGGGGTTGTTTTCAAAGAGGCAGTACATTGCGAACTGCCTGATGCAACCCTAGTCAGGAGGCCGGTGGTGTCGTTAGGAGGATTTTGCACATCGCTAGGACTTTTTTGCGCCAGCCGCGAAATTGTCCAGGCTGACAATTTTTTGAGGTTTTGGGCTGCTGGAACGGCGTCCGCAGAGGCCTGGCGCTAAAGGATGAGCGGCTTATAGAAATTAATTCGGCAAACTGATAGCACATTGGCAATACTGCTAGCTAACGGGCAGGAAGAACCACCGAGTAGTCGTCCTATGGCGTCGAATCTGACTGGCAAGCCGAAGCTGTTATGGTTTGATCTGACCCATGATCATTCCACCCAGGAACTCATCAGCCAGTTCGAGCAGGCGTGCGACTGCGTCGTGGCGAAAAACGCGCTGCTGCCCACCGGTGCGCAGGCCGACATGATCTGCATCCATTTCGATCGCCCGGACACCCAGGGCCTGAGGCGGTTGCTGGACATCAAGCGCACGGTCCCGGCCATCCCCATCACCATGTTCACGGTGCAACATTCCGAGGAGCTCGCCGTCTGGGCCATGCGCTCAAGCGTCTGGGAATACATGGTGCTTCCCCTCGCAACCACCGAACGCAAGCGTTACCTGACCGCAGTGACACAGTTGTGCGAGTTGCGCCGCCAGGCCGGTGGCCGGGGCTCGACCTCGCAGATCGACCACTCCCCGACCCTGCCGGACAGCATCCGCCTGACCTCCGGGCATCAGAAACACCAGGCCCTCAGCCACATCATGCTGTACATCGACCAGCATTTTCGCGACAGCATCGACCAGCGCGACCTCGCCAAGCGTTGCGGCATGACCACGTTTCGCTTCAGCCGGGTGTTCAAGGAGGCCAATGGGCTGGGCTTTACCGACTACGTGCTGAACAAACGCATGAGTTTCGCCAAGGAACTGCTCGACAACAGCCAGATGCCCATCACCAGCATCGGCTACGAGGCGGGCTTCAAGGACCCGTCCTACTTCGCCCGCGCCTTCAAGCAGTACGCCAACTGCACGCCCAGCGAATACCGGCTGGCGTACCAGATGCGTAGCGTAAACGCTGGACCGCCGCCCCCGGATGAGGCAGCCCTGGAAGCCATCGAAAACCTGGTGCACAGCCTGGAGGGTTGATCGTCAGGCTCACGGGGCAAGCTTTCTTCTCTCGATAGGAATGGACAGGACAATGCTGGTCCGCGTCTCACCGTAGACATTGATCTTCGCAATGATGCCCTCGATCTCGGCCATGGACCTGGCATAGATTCGGATCAGATAGGAGTCGTTCCCTGTGATGTGCAGGCACTCGACCACTTCGGGTATGTCGGTGAGCGTCGATATCAATTTGGCCTTCGCCGGCTTGAGGGTGGTGATGCCGACGACAGCGGATATGCCGTAGCCCAGCTTGGTGGGATCCAACTGAGCGCAATAGCCCTTGATGACCCCGGAGTCTTCAAGTTTGCGTAACCTGTCATTAGTGGCAGGAATAGAAAGACCCGCGTGCTTGGAAAGCTCTGTGATGGAAATGCGACCACAGTCCTGTACCTTACCCAGGATTTTGACGTCTATACGATCCATGTGCGTTTACCCCGGTTAAAAGTATAAATTTTAATGAAAAGCCTGCGTTTTTCATTAAAAAAAGCATGCACCAAAATAAAGCATGGCGCTAGTCTATTTCCAGCCTGAACCCCGCAAAAATAATCCGGGCCATCAACAGCCCTGCTCTTTAGCGCGACGCACTGCATAATAAAATATTCTCTCCAGGGATGGTCTTTGCATGGAAGATGAAAAGATAAAGTGTGGAAAAAAGTCTTACCCGTTCATTCAGCACATTGGCACGCAAGTCCTAAGTATTCGGCATTTCAAGAAAGACCAGATACTCATGTACCTGTTGGGTGTCAGCTTCTTTTCGCTGGGCGCCAAGTGTTTCATCATCAGTCGATTGGGCACTGACCCTCTGGACGTCCTGATCATCTCGATCGATAAAACATTGATGCTTGGCATGGGCGTTTGCTCGGCCATCGTGTCGCTGTTTTTCCTGACATGGTGGATGCTCTGGAACAGAAAATACCCGCCGATAAGCCCCTTTATCACCACGACATTGACCGGGCTGTTGATTGATCTCTGGTCCTGGCTGGGGCTCGGAGAGTATTTGATTGCGCGAATGAATGCCTATTCGCTATTGGCGGCGGGGCTGCTGTTGTGCGCCTATT
Source organism: Pseudomonas agronomica (assembly GCF_025917275.1). GTDB lineage: Bacteria > Pseudomonadota > Gammaproteobacteria > Pseudomonadales > Pseudomonadaceae > Aquipseudomonas > Aquipseudomonas agronomica. Next base: position 12,549 of record NZ_JAOSHO010000063.1, read on the forward strand.
CATCCGCCTTGATCATCATGAGCGGTATTGGCATCCGGATCATGGACCTGGTGGTACTGACCATGGTGTCCAAATGGAACTGGTCATTTACCAAAGCCAAGATGATCATTGAAGTTGGCATCTTTTCCAGCGGCTGGCTGTTAGGGGGACCCTTCGGTATTGGAACAATTGCATTCCTGCTAGTGATCGGCCCGCTTATCCAACCTTTCATGAATATGAACGCCAAGCGCTTTGCGCTCAAGAACTATGGGTTGATGAGCGCTTCATCGGCTTACTGATAACCACTGCATACGACTGCCCTACAGGGCGGCAGGATTGTTTCGCCTCGATTTTTTTAACCGATGCTTTTGATAGCAACTTCCGTGATGAGGAATGAAGATGGACACGACTAAAAATAAAAACTGGACCTTGGAAAGCAGCCCGGCAAAACTTGAAGAAATACTCCCGGGAGGCGTCGTCAAGTGTCATCTTTCGCCACGCAACTGTGTCATACAGGAGGGCAAGGTAGGTTTTTGCAAAGTGCGCGGAAACCGAGGCGGCAGGCTCGTTACCTTGAACTATGGAAAGGGCGTTCACAGCACCGAAGAGACGATCGAAACCGAAGCCGTTTTCCACTTTGCTCCCGGAGAGCGGATCCTGTCCCTGGGCAATATCGGCTGCATGCTCAACTGCGGTTACTGTCATAACTGGAAGACATCGCAAGCCAAGTACGTCACCGACAAGGACGTTTACTACTACACCCCCGAACAGGTGGTGGAAACTGCACTCAAGCACGGCATACGTGTCATTTCCTGGACCTATAACGATCCCGTCGTCTGGCATGAATTCATCCTCGACACGGCAAAGCTGGCCAAGGAAGCGGGCCTGATCAACCTCTATAAATCGGCATTCTTCATCAGCGAAGAAGCCATCGATGAATTACTGCCGGTCATTGATATTTTCTCGATTTCACTCAAATCCATTTCCCCTGAGTACTACCGCAAGGTCACCACAGGCTGGGTAGAGCCTGTCCTGGCCGGTATCAAGAAAGTCTATGACGCCGGTAAATACGTCGAGGTCAGTACCTTGATGGTGACCGACATCAGCGACGACGAAGAAACGGCCAGGAAAATCAGCCAGTGGGTCCTGGATGAATTGGGTCCGAACGTGCCGCTGCACTTCGTCAGGTTTCACCCCGACTACAAAATGAGCAACAGCATCCGCACGCCCGTGGACAGGCTGCTGAAGGCCCGGGACGTTGCCCGGAGCATGGGCGTCGAGCATGTGTACCTGGGTAATGTGAATGACGTCGAGGGGACCAATACCCGTTGCAACCACTGCAACGCCCTGCTCGTCACCCGCTATGGATTGAACGCTGAAATCATCGGCCTGGACAGCAAGGGATGCTGCTCTGAATGCGGGCACGATGCGCATTTCAAACTGCTGGGCGAACACCAGGCGAACGCCCCCGTCGAGCTGCGGGAAGAGGCCCTGAGCGCTTATGAAAAACGCAAGTTCGAATGGCACGGGGACATCGTGTCGCTGCATGCCCAGGTGCTGAACACCGAGGACTTCGAACAGACCGTCTACTTGCGACGCAATTATACGGACGGGCACAACAGCGATTGGAAATCACTGACCCTACGGCCCCATGAAAGCTATCGATTCATCATTGCCAAGGCACGCATCGATGAAACCGGTCCTGAGGTCTGGCTCCCCAACGGCGTGAACTCGAACCTTCATGAAGTATTCGACAGGGCTCACTTTCCCACAGAGTCGATTGAAGAGATCGGCATTTCGCAGAACGACATCACTCCAACCGTCGGTTATGGGGGTAAGCAGAACATGTATGAACAGGTCATCAAACTGGTCAACCAAGCATGAAAGTGTCTACTGAAATACTTCACATCAAGGTGGATGACCGGGACGCCCATCCTTCGGTAACACCTATTTATCAGTGCAGCGCCTTCAACGCGGACTCGGCCTTCTTCTACTCGAGGAAAGCCAACCCCAATGTGACTGAACTGGAACAGGTCGTCGCGTCACTGGAGGGCAGCGAATACGCACTGGCCTACAGCACCGGCATGAGCGCGATCTATATGGTGTTGGAACTGTTGAAACCAGGCGCTTCGCTGGTTATCAACAAATACATCTACGGCTGCTCTTATAAATTGTTCCAGCGGTATGCAGCACGTATCGGCGCCCACCTGACGATCCTCGATCTCACCACGGCAGAAGGGTTGAAGGCCTTGCCGGCGAACGTCGACATGGTCGTCTTCGAAACGCCGACCAATCCGTTTTTGAAAGACATCGATATCCATGCCGTCAGCAGGGCCGTCAAGCAGAACAACCCGCAGGCGCTGGTGGTGGTGGACAACACCTGGGCCACGCCGATATTTCAAAAGCCGTTGAATTTCGGCGCTGACATTTCCCTCTATAGCGCGACCAAATACTTTTCGGGCCACAGTGATGTCATGGGCGGCCTGGTGCTGGTCAACAACGAGACGATTTATAACCGCCTCCTTGAGGGCCGCTTTTATTCAGGCACGATATTGACGCCCAATAGCGCCTGGTTACTGCGCAGAAGCATGCAGACGTTCAACCTGCGCATGGAAAAACACAGCCAGACAACGGCAAGCATGCTCAACTACCTGCAGCAACTGCCCTTTATCGAGCACGTCTATTACCCCCGCATCGATGGCAAGCAATTGACCGGTTATGGCGGCATTGTGTTTGTGGATATTCGGCCCGATCTGGTTCCCTTCTACAAAACGTTCACCCACGCGCTCAAATGGTTTGGCACGGGCACCGGAATGGCCTGCGTGACCTCGATGGTCGCCCAGCCCTTCAGTGGCAGCCACGCCTCGATGACGGATCAGGAAAAAGCAGACATGGGCATCGAGAAAGGCCTGGTTCGATTGTGCTTTGGCCTTGAGGATCTTGAAGACCTCAAGGAGGACCTGCTGCAGGCATTCGAAACCATGGAAAGCAAGGTCGATCAGAAAGATCCTGCGTAGCGGTGTCATCACAAGCAACGAGCCTTCTATGGCTCGTTGCTTTTTTATGGAAGATAGAAAGTGTCCAGCGCATTCGAAAATACGATATTCGAAGACCCCACTCTGAACGTCATCCACCTTTTGAATTCCATCGCCCAGGAAAATCCGGGGGCCATTTCTCTGGCCTCCGGGCGACCCGATGACCAGCAGTGCGACCCAGCGCTCATCGACAGGGGGCTGGCCCAATACAAACAGCACGTCGCCGGTACCGAACAATCACTTGCGACGCTGCTTTGCCAATATGGGAAAACGTCTGGAATCATCAACGGGATACTCGCCACTCACTTGCGGGTGGACGAACAGATAGACGTTTCCAATCCTGAAAATATCGTGGTGTGCATGGGGTTCCAGGAAGCCTGTACCTTGACGCTCCTGTCTATCTTTGAAGGCGGTGGGGTTTTATTGGTGCCTGACCCGGTATTTTCAGGGATCACGGGCATCGCCAAACTGCTGGGCATAAAGATTATCCCCGTCCCTATGGCAACCTTTCTCGATCCGCTCGCCCTGCGCAACGTCGTCGAAGCACTTGAGGCCAGGGGGGAAAAAACCAAAGCACTTTATGTGATACCCGATTTTAGCAATCCAACCGCCGACAGCCTTTCCTATCACGGCAGGCGGGCCATGCTTGCCTTGGCCAGTGAAAAGGACTTTTTCATTCTTGAAGACACGGCCTACCGCTACTTCAGGTACGAAGGCGATGCCATTGCGTCCATGAAGTCCATCGACAGCAGCCGGGTGTTCTTGCTGGGCTCCTTTGCCAAATCGATTTTTCCGGGATTGCGCATGGGTTATGTCGTCGCTCCAGAGGGCGCCGAGGTCTCATTCAGCTCCCGACTGTGCAAGGCCAAGAGCTTGATCACCGTCAACACCCCTGCCCTGTGCCAAGCGGTCGCCGCCGGCCTGCTGATCGAGAACGACTACTCGCTGAAAGGGCTTAACCAGACCCGGGCGTTGTCCTACATAAAGAAAAGAAACCACATGCTTGAATGCCTTGAGCGCGAGTTCCCGCCCAAGGTCGGCACCCAAGGCACGATCAGCTGGAATCACCCGGCAGGCGGCTTCTTCATCAATATGCAACTGCCTTTTGCCTTCAGATATTGTGACATGCGCGAATGCGCCAAGCAGTTCAAGGTGATCGTGTTCCCCACCTGCCTATTCTCGCTGACAGATGAAGCGACTCATCAGGTCAGGCTTTCATTCAGCAATGCCACCGCCTCGGATGTCACCCAGGCGATCCGCCGTTTCCGGGCGTATGTTGAGTCCAGATTGCGGCCCAAGGCTTAATCGTTAAACGAGGGATAAGCCTTGCCTGGCGTTTTCGATCAGGTTGCCGTGGCCAGCATGACGCCCGTGGCGACCTGGTAGGCCCCCAGCAGGGTGATGGTCGCCCCGGAAAAATAGTTGATCAGTTTCAGCTTCGATTCGGCAATTCGCGCCTTGAAAATGGAGGAGAACCCGCTCAACCCCAGCCACCAGGCAGCCGAGCCCAGGAATATGCCGGTCACCATCGGCAACAAAGCGTGCTGGCCACCTTGGTCACTGGCCATGCCATCACTCAGCGCGGCAAAGATGGCGATAAACGACAAGATGGTCATGGGGTTCGACAGGGTCAGGAACAGCGTGGTCGAGTAGGCCTTGAGCATATTGGCCCGCTCGCCCGCCATGGCGGTCTTGCCGCCCTTCGATCGTATTGTCTGGTAGCCAATGTAGGCGAGAAATAAACCACCAAAAATACACAACCAAGGTTTAAAGCTGATGAGCGTCGCGATGATGGCGGTGACCCCCAGGGCCCCGATGAAACCATAGATCGAATCGGCGGTGGCCGCGCCCAATCCCGTCGCGAAACCAGCCCTCCATCCCTGCATGAGGCTTCTTTGTATGCACAGCAGCCCAATCGGCCCCACAGGGGCTGCAATGCACAGCCCAATGACCATTGATTTAACAAAAATCAGCATAAATGCGCCTCCAGAATGGTTACTGGAAGGTTAGGAGAAGTGCTTTTTTTTAGGAATGAACTATTAATCTTCCTTAGGGTTTTCCCTTACGTTTTGCATGAAATAATTTCACTTCACCTTCATTTTTAAGGTAAAGCGCTACCAGCCTCCTCCGACAACGAAATCGCTCGTTTCAGGCACAAAACCGCTAAATGGTCTTTTTTACGCGCATAAAAAAACGCCGCTCGAATGAGCGGCGTTTTCTTGAAT
>NZ_JAOSHO010000630.1 GCF_025917275.1 Pseudomonas agronomica
CGGGGATAAATCCCCTCGCCACAACAAGCGACCTCACCACTGGCAATCAGTGCTTGCTGCCCCCGGCACAGGTCGGTGAAGCCGGGGCCGCGTCGATCTGTGCCCACTCCTCAGGCGTGTAGGTGTGCAGCGCCAACGCGTGGAATTCGCCCATCAGCTCGCCCAGCGTGCCGTAGACCTTCTGGTGACGCTTGACCCGATTGAGCCCTTCGAACTGACGGCTGACCACCACTGCCTTGAAATGGGTTTGCAATCCACGGCTGTGCATATGGCTTTCGTCCAGCACTTGCAAATGCTCGGGCTGCAAGAGCCCGAGGGTCGATTCAATGCGTTGTTGCATGCTCATGCCGGGCTCCGCTTAGGGCTTTTTCTTGGCCGGGGCCGGGGCGGCGGCTTTTGGTTCGAGCTCTGCAGTCATGTCCGACAGCAGCTTGTTGACCACCGGTACCGCGCTTTCAAGCTTGGCCTGGGTCAGTTGCGCCGACTGCTGGGTCAGCTGTGGCATTTTTTCCAGGACTTTCTTGCCCAGGGGAGACTGATAGAAGGACACCAGGTCCTTGAGCTCCGACTCGCTGAAGTTGCTGGTGTAGAGCTTGACCATGTCCGGCTTGAGCTTGTTCCAGCCGATGGCCTGGTCCAGCGCGGCGTTGGCCTTGGCCTGGTAAGTCTCCAGGGTGGCTTTTTTCGATTCCGGAGCCTTGGTCTGCTCGAAGCGCTGGGCAAACATCTGCTGCACTTGCATGTACACCGGGGTACCCAGCTTGTCGGCGTGCGCCAGGGTCAGGAACGCTTCGGCACTGGCGTTGTGGCTGGCGGTATCGGCGAGGACAGGGCCGCTGGCACACACCAGAGCAACTGCGGTACAGATGGCACGAAGACGGGTCATCGAGTTTCCTTATCTAACAGGCGAGGTAAAACCCCAAGGGCGACCATTCTGCGCCTAAAAAACGCCGGGGCTCAACCCCGACCCTTGACGGGTCCGATTGACGGACCGAACCGCACGCTCCTAGATTGAGGGAACCGGTAGCGCCCACCAGGGCCTAAACTGCGCATTCAGCCTTACAGGAGTTTGACCCGATGAGCCGTATCGAAACCGACAGCCTTGGCCAGGTTGAAGTCCCGGATGAGGCCTATTGGGGCGCCCAGACACAGCGCTCCATGATCAACTTTGCCATCGGCAATGAACGCATGCCGCTGTCGGTGCTGCACGCCCTGGCACTGGTCAAGAAGGCCGCCGCGCGGGTCAATGACCGCAACGGTGACCTGCCCGCCGACATCGCCCGCCTGATCGAACAGGCCGCCGATGAAGTGCTGGCCGGCCAGCATGACGACCAGTTTCCCCTGGTGGTCTGGCAGACCGGCAGCGGGACCCAGAGCAACATGAACGTCAACGAGGTGATTGCCGGGCGTGCCAACGAGCTGGCGGGCAACCCTCGCGGCGGCAAGAGCCCGGTGCACCCCAACGATCACGTCAACCGGTCCCAGAGCTCCAACGACTGTTTCCCCACCGCCATGCACATCGCCGCCGCCCAGGCCGTATACCAGCAGTTGCTGCCGGCCATCAGCGAACTGTCCGGCGGCCTCGCGGAACTGGCGGCGCGCCACATGAAACTGGTCAAGACCGGCCGCACGCACATGATGGACGCCACGCCGATCACCTTCGGCCAGGAACTGTCCGCGTTCATTGCCCAGCTCGACTACGCCGAACGGGCGATTCGCGCCGCGCTGCCGGCCGTCTGCGAACTGGCCCAGGGCGGCACGGCGGTGGGCACCGGACTCAACTCGCCCCACGGCTTCGGCGAAGCGATTGCCGCTGAATTGGCGGCTCTGTCCGGCTTGCCCTTCGTCACCGCGCCAAACAAGTTCGCTGCGCTGGCGGGCCATGAGCCGCTGACCACGTTGTCCGGCGCGTTGAAGACCCTGGCCGTGACCCTGATGAAAATCGCCAACGACCTGCGCCTGCTGGGTTCCGGGCCCCGCGCCGGTTTTGCCGAAGTGAAACTGCCGGCCAACGAACCGGGCAGTTCCATCATGCCCGGCAAGGTCAACCCGACCCAGTGCGAGGCTTTGTCGATGCTGGCCTGCCAAGTGCTGGGCAACGACGTGGCCATCGGTTTTGCCGCCAGCCAGGGGCATTTGCAGTTGAACGTGTTCAAGCCGGTGATCATCCACAACCTGCTGCAATCGATCCGCCTGCTGGCCGATGGCTGCAGCAACTTCCAGCAGCACTGCATCGCCGGCCTCGAACCGGATGCCGAGCAGATGGCGGCGCACCTGGAACGGGGCTTGATGCTGGTGACGGCGCTGAATCCGCACATTGGCTACGACAAATCGGCGGAAATCGCCAAGAAGGCCTACAGCGAAGGACTGACTCTGCGGGAGGCCGCGTTGCAGCTGGGATACCTCACCGATGAGGAGTTCGAGGCCTGGGTCCGGCCGGAGAACATGCTGGAGGCTGGCGGGCAGGGCTGAGTTTGTTGTTGTCTCAAAGGCCGCCATCGCGAGCAAGCTCGCTC
>NZ_JAOSHO010000631.1 GCF_025917275.1 Pseudomonas agronomica
GCTGCGCCAACGCCGCCGAACTCAACGTCCTGAGCAAGGAACTTGAGCAAGTGCTGGGCGAAGTGCGCGTCGCCGTCGCCGACTTCGAGCCGATGAAAGCCAAGGTCCAGGAAATCCTCGCGAGCCTGGACAACAGCGCCTACGCCACCGACGCTGACGAAAAAGCCGAAATCAAGAGCTTCCTGGAATGGCTGGTGGGCAACCACTTCACCTTCCTGGGCTATGAAGAGTTCGTGGTTCGTGATGAAGCCGATGGCGGCCACATCGAATACGACCCTGAGTCCTTCCTCGGCCTGACCAAACTGCTGCGCGCCGGCCTGACTGCCGAAGACCTGCGCATCGAAGACTACGCCGTCAATTACCTGCGCGAACCGACCGTGTTGTCGTTCGCCAAGGCCGCGCACCCGAGCCGCGTGCACCGTCCGGCCTACCCGGACTACGTGTCGATCCGCGAGATCGACGCCGACGGCAAGGTCATCAAGGAATGCCGCTTCATGGGCCTGTACACCTCCTCGGTGTATGGCGAGAGCGTGCGGGTCATCCCGTACATCCGCCGCAAGGTCGCGGAAATCGAGCGTCGCTCGGGCTTCCAGGCCAAGGCGCACCTGGGCAAGGAGTTGGCCCAGGTGGTCGAAGTCCTGCCTCGCGACGACTTGTTCCAGACCCCGGTGGACGAACTGTTCAGCACCGTCATGTCGATCGTGCAGATCCAGGAACGCAACAAGATCCGCGTGTTCCTGCGCAAGGACCCGTACGGCCGTTTCTGCTACTGCCTGGCCTACGTGCCGCGCGATATCTATTCCACCGAAGTGCGCCAGAAGATCCAGCAGGTGCTGATGGAGCGCCTGAAGGCGTCGGATTGCGAATTCTGGACGTTCTTCTCCGAGTCCGTACTGGCCCGCGTACAACTGATCCTGCGGGTGGACCCGAAGAACCGCATCGATATCGACCCGCTGCTGCTGGAAAAAGAAGTCGTGCAGGCCTGCCGCAGCTGGAAGGACGACTACGCCAGCCTGGTCATCGAGAGCTTCGGCGAAGCCCAGGGCACCAACGTGCTGTCGGACTTCCCGAAAGGCTTCCCGGCCGGCTACCGCGAGCGCTTTGCCGCGCACTCGGCCGTGGTGGACATGCAACACCTGCTGAGCCTGAGTGAAACCAACCCGCTGGTGATGAGCTTCTACCAACCGTTGGGCCAGGTCTCCGGCCAGCGTGAGCTGCACTGCAAGCTGTATCACGCCGACACGCCGCTGGCGCTGTCCGACGTGCTGCCGATCCTGGAAAACCTCGGCCTGCGCGTGCTGGGCGAGTTCCCGTACCGCCTGCGTCACACCAATGGCCGCGAGTTCTGGATTCACGACTTCGCCTTCACCGCCGCCGAAGGCCTGGACCTCGACATCCAGCAACTCAACGACACCTTGCAGGACGCCTTTGTCCACATCGTGCGTGGCGATGCCGAGAACGATGCGTTCAACCGCCTGGTGCTGACCGCCGGCCTGCCGTGGCGCGACGTGGCGCTGCTGCGTGCCTACGCCCGTTACCTGAAGCAGATCCGCCTGGGCTTCGACCTCGGCTACATCGCCAGCACCTTGAACAACCACACCGACATCGCTCGCGAACTGACCCGGTTGTTCAAGACCCGCTTCTACCTGGCGCGCAAGTTGACCGGCGATGACCTGGAAGACAAGCAACTGCGCCTGGAGCAAGCGATCCTCTCCGCCCTCGACGAAGTGCAGGTACTCAACGAAGACCGCATCCTGCGTCGCTACCTTGACCTGATCAAGGCGACCCTGCGGACCAACTTCTACCAGACCGACGCCAACGGCCAGAACAAGTCGTACTTCAGCTTCAAGTTCAACCCGCACCTGATTCCGGAACTGCCGAAGCCGGTGCCGAAGTTCGAGATCTTCGTCTACTCGCCACGCGTCGAAGGCGTGCACCTTCGCTTCGGCAACGTTGCCCGTGGCGGCCTGCGCTGGTCCGACCGTGAAGAAGACTACCGCACCGAAGTGCTCGGCCTGGTAAAAGCCCAGCAAGTGAAGAACTCGGTGATCGTGCCGGTGGGCGCCAAGGGCGGTTTCCTGCCGCGTCGCCTGCCACTGGGCGGCAGCCGGGACGAGATCGCGGCCGAGGGCATTGCGTGCTACCGCATCTTCATTTCGGGCCTGTTGGACATCACCGACAACCTGAAGGACGGCGCGCTGGTGCCGCCGGCCAACGTCGTGCGTCATGACGACGATGACCCGTACCTGGTGGTGGCGGCGGACAAGGGCACCGCAACCTTCTCCGACATCGCCAACGGCATCGCCATCGACTATGGCTTCTGGCTGGGCGATGCGTTCGCCTCCGGTGGTTCGGCCGGTTACGACCACAAGAAAATGGGCATCACCGCCAAGGGCGCGTGGGTTGGCGTGCAGCGTCACTTCCGCGAACGTGGCATCAACGTCCAGGAAGACAGCATCACCGTGGTGGGCGTCGGCGACATGGCCGGCGACGTGTTCGG
>NZ_JAOSHO010000632.1 GCF_025917275.1 Pseudomonas agronomica
TGAGATCAAGATCAAGATCAAGATCAAGATCCAAAGCAAGAGCAAGAGCAAGAGCGGGGCATCAGCCAGGATTTATTTGGCTGAACCACCGCTATCGCGAGCAAGCTCGCTCCCACAGAGGGCTGTGGTAGACATGAATTTTGTGGCTGCTGACGATCCAATGTGGGAGCGAGCTTGCTCGCGAAGAGGCCGGTACATCAAGCATCTTCATCGACTGGCACTCCGCCTCCGCAAGCAGGCTCGCACCCAGGGCACAGGGCGCAAAACGCTACTTGCAGACATAAACCTTGCGCACATAAACCCCGCTCTTCCAGGCGCAAGGAGCCCCCCGGGGCACAAACACCGTATCCCCAGTCCCCACCGCCAACCCCGTGCCATCCGCCAGTTGAAGAACGATGTTGCCCTCGATCAAATGCATCAATTCATGCAGTGCATGCGGCCTCGCCCGGCGGGTGTAGGGCGTCGAGTCCCAGATGCCGATACGCAGGTTCGTCGATTCCTCGACAAACAGATTGTTCGAGCGACATTGCGGTGTCGGGCTCAGCAGTATCTCTTCACTCGGTGGCGTCGAAGGCGAGAGCAAGGTGTGTGGCGCAAGGAACGTCAGCCCGATATTGCCCACTTCGACAGGCTGGATATCGGCGCAAAAAGCCCAGAGAGAATCCGGTTGTGCCTCGATCCGGATCGACGTGCCACGGGCAATCACGGCGCTGTCTCCCGGATTGAGCCGGAGCGTCTGTTCCCGGCTCCGCAGGGTGACATGGCCGGCGTGAACCACGATCGTTTCGCTGTAGGGATATTCATCGACGCTGAATTCGCCGCTCGCCCGGACCATACCAGCAGCGATGTCATCCGCCGCGACATAGGCAATGTGCCGGTCGAAAGGGTCGTTGGCGCCCAATGAACCGGACGTGAACGCGGTTGAGGCCGGGCGGCCGTCGGCATGTGCCAGCAGCACGGCGGTGGGCTCTAGCATGATGCGGTGTCTCCGAGGGTTATTACCGATGAAAGAAAGCGGTCAGCCGATGGCCTGGGTCACCAGGGCAAACTGTTGTACGCCGCCAATGGCCTGCGGCGGGGTACCGCGGGCCATTTGCGCGACGGTGTCGACGTGCTTCAGTCCGGCTTCTTCAAGCCAGGGCCCCAGCCCGCAGTCGGAGGGGATGTCCATGCGCAGGAAAGCGTCCGGTGCCCGGGCCAACAGCACCGCGATCAAATGCTTGGCCTGTTGTGGATTTTCCGCGACGACCGGGCCGATATAACGACCACGACCGAAAGCGCGCAGGAGGGCGAAGGCGCGGAGCTGGCCATCGCGCTCGATACCGACGGCGTGCTCGGTACTGTCGAACAGATCATTGAGCACGGTGTGCCTGTCCAGGCCGCTGCCCGCGTTGGCCAGTTCGATCTGCTGGCTTCGATCGGCGTTGGTCAATTCGCGGCAGCGCTCGTCCGCCGGTAGGGCAGGGGCGGTAGGAACTCGTACCTGGCCCTGATGTTGTTGGATATGCCCAAAGTCAACGAAGCCCTGGCTGGCATAAAGGGGGGCACCGGCCAGCGTCGCGTTGAGCATCGGGATTTTCGATCCGCATGCCTCGATTGCCAGTTCCATGAGTCGGCGGCCGATGCCCTGGCCCTGGTATTGGTCACTGACGATCACCAGGCCGATCGTGGCGTAGTCACCTTGCGCACAGGTGAACGCGGTACCGATCAGGCGGCCGTCGTCCTGCGCGACGAAACCCTGCGAGACGCGTTGCAGCATGGCCCAGTCCTCCAGGCGGTGGGGCCATTTCAATTGCACGGACAAGGCGTGGGCCGATTCCAGGTCGGCGCCGGTCATGGGGCGAAAGGTATACGCGGGGCGTTGCGAGTTAGGCATGACTTAGCTCCGTGGACAGGGCCGAAACCGGTGGGATTTCGCCGCTGAAAGTGTGTGTATCTCACCTGCCAATTGGCCTGGCAAGGGGCCGGCAGTGATTCGGCAGATTGCATGAGTGGCGTCGTCCATGGCCGCAGTTCTTGCTCAAATCCGCAGCAAGCACAGCAATAAATTCCAGCAATCTTGCGTCGAAAAAAGGCCAACCCAGATCAATAACAGCGCTTGCGATCAACCTCGCCGAGCATCGATTCATTGCGTTGATGCCGACGGATATTGTCCAGCAACACGCCAAAGGCACTTTCAGGTTGGGTCATCGCCGCGATATGTGGCGTCAGCCAGATTTGCGGATGCGCCCAGAAGGGGTGATCCGGCGCCGCTGGCTCCTGTTGCAAAACATCGAGCACCGCCGCACTGAGCTGGCCGCTGGCAAGCGCTTCAAGCAGGTCCGCTTCCACCATGTGTCCGCCCCGGCCCATGTTGACCAGGGCGGCCCCCTTGGGCAGATGCTGGAACAACTGACGGTCGAGAATCCCTCTGGTCTGCTCGGTCAATGGCAAGACGCATAGCAGGATGTCGCATTGGCCGAGGAAATCCGGAAGCTGTTCGGCACCGGCAAAGCAG
>NZ_JAOSHO010000633.1 GCF_025917275.1 Pseudomonas agronomica
CAGCTCCTACCGAACCCGTTTTTAAGCGGGGAAAACGGGGACAGTTTCGCCTTGGGCAGCCCAGTCAACGCTGATAGTTAACCGCGGTCGCAAATAGCTCACTCAATCGACGGGACAGATGCCTTGCTACCCAAGCGGATGAGCTCATTGGAAAAACACAGGCCAACGATGATCAATGCCGCTCCCGCATACAGGCTGTCGCGCGGTACTTCGTTGAGCGCCACAAACGCCAGCAGCGCGGCGAACAGGGGTTCGGTCAGCTCTAGCGCCTGCACTTGGGAGGGCTTGAGATACTCGATGGCCTTGGTGGTGCAGAAGAAGCCCAGGATGGTCGGCAACGTGGCCAGCGCCAGCAGTGCGACGATTGCCAGCGGCGACAGCTCGCCTATCGCGAAACCATCGGCCGCCGCCGGCATCAGCAGGTACAGGCTGCCAAAGAACAACAATTGCCGAGTGAAGTGCAGCCCCCCCGAAACCCCCATCCGCTTCATGGCAACCGAAAAGGCCCCATAGCCGCAACCGGCCATGGCGGCGAGCGCAGCCCCTTGCAGGGTAAAGCCCTGCTGCAGGTCGCCGCCGAAGATCACCGCGATCCCGGCGATAGCCAGCCCGGCGCCCACGGTAGCGTTCGCTGTGATCGCATCCTTGAGAAAAATGCGCCCCAGGATGATCGATGAAATGGAAGCGCTGGCCATCAGCATCACCACCACACCGGCTGCGGCGTAGTGTCGGTAGGCGGACGTTTCGAAATGGAACAGCACAAAGATGCCAAGGAATGCGCAGATGGCAGCATGGGTCCATTTGATTGGCGCCGCCGGGCGCTTGAGGAAAAACAGCAGGACCGAGAGCAGCACACAACCCAGTACGGTCTTGATGACAGCGACGCTGCTGGCGGTGAAGCCATTACTCATGAGGACTTTGCTGAGTACGCCGATCGTTGCGTTCAGCGCCGCAGCGGAGAGTGCAAAGATGACGCCTTTGCTGAAAGTGGATGGCATTGAGGACGGTCCCTGTCGGTGATTGATCGTTCGATAGCATGCCACCCCGCCTCGACGGCGCACAGGCCGATTTCAAGCACGATGGTTCTGCATTTCCAAGTTGATGAATCCTCAGCGGGCCTTGTCCTGCGCCAGGCAATAGGAATTGACGAACGTTGCAGTGTGCTGCAGAGCCTGGCGTATATCCGGCTTGGTTATTCCATGCCTGTTGGCAAATTGCTCGAGCGCCGCGGTGTCAAAACGAGTGGTCTGGATAAAGTCCAAGGCTTCGGGCTTGCTGTTCAAAAAGCGCGCAACGGGAGGAATACCCAGTAGCCACTTCAGCAATCGCAGCGGAATGTGATGCCTGGGCGATTTTATGCCAAGGGGTTTTGCGGCCTCTGCCAAGAGTGCTCGCAAGTTGGGACTCTGGTCATCAAGCGCCAGCAGTTCCTGACCCGCCATGGCAGGATCAAACGCACATACCGCAACCAGTTCAACCAGGTAATCCACGGTAACCAGGGGTAGCCAATGCTCGGCGGTGCCGGGCACTGCGGTCAGCTTGCCCTGCACCAGGTTGCGTATCAGCTCCACCAGCGGCTGACCGTCAACGATATGCCCCGTGCGGCTGTGGCCACACACCGTCGCGGGATGGACGACGGTGATCTCCCCGCCCAGGGAGGACATGACCTCCAGCGTCGCAAAATGCGCCTCCAGCTTGCTCCCCTCGTAACCACCGACATGCCGGTAGACGGCAGGCCAATTCGTCAGCTGCGGAGAACGAGGATCGATCCCGATGCGCTGCAGATGTTCATGATTCTTCAGCATGTAGCCGCCGATCATCACCAACCGGCTTTTTTGCTCGGCCGCCAACAGCGCCACCCGCTTTGCCCCTTCCACGTTCACCGAGCGAGAGCTTTCCATTGAAAGCCCCCAAGCGAAGTGAGCACCCAGGTGAAATATGACGCGGACATGCCTCAGCACTTCTCGGTCAGCATGACTCAGCCCGAGGTTGTCCCGCTCCAGATCGCCCGCCACGGCAAACACCCGGGCCCCGCTCCCTCCCAAATTGTCGACCTGGTCACGCAGTGCAGCCAGTCGCTCCGGACGACGCATCAACACCCGAACGGTGTGACCCTTTGCACTCAGGTACGCCACCAAATGTTGACCGATGAAGCCGGTACCCCCCGTGACAAAGCACTCCACGCCCATTTCCCTGCTCCTGGTTAAGGTGAAAAATCGAGCGTAATCTATCGACCCAACTCTACAGTCAAGCGGTGTTTTTCATGAGAATCGGCGAACTCGAGGCCCGCAGCGGCGCCAGCCGTCATACGCTGCGTTATTACGAGCAGATCGGCCTGATCTCACCGCTGCGGCGAACGAATAACTACCGCGTCTACACCGCGCAAACCCTGCAGGACCTGGACTTTATCCAGCGCGCGCAAAGCATGGGGTTTTCCCTGGGGGAAATAGGTCAGATCCTGGATGCGCAGCGCAACGAACTGATCGACTGTGCTGAC
>NZ_JAOSHO010000634.1 GCF_025917275.1 Pseudomonas agronomica
GCTCCCTCGCCACAAAAGCTATGCATCCGCCGTCACGCCGTTGGCGGTCGCCACGATAACAAACGGCCAGCACCGCCGCTAGAAAGCAAAACGCCAGCACTTAGGCTGGCGTTTTACGAGGTGGCGGGGTGATCAGCGCGGCACGACAGGCTTGCGTGCCGGTTTGGGGCCCTTGCCCTTGGCCGCGTCCTTGCGCTCCTTGGCGGCCTTCTGGTTGCGGGCGAACGCGGCAGCCTTGGCTTGCTCGCGCTTGTCCCAGGCATTTGCGCCGTCACTGGCACGTGGGGGCAGGCCGGTGTGCTGGGTCAGGATCTTGGTGGTTTCCTTGGCCACTTTATGGCTGCCAGCCGGCGTCGAGTTCTTGCGGCGGGCGCTCTGGTAGCTGTCGGTGGCCGGCTGATGCAACGGAATCAACTGGTTCTTGCCCGGCCCGATCAGGTCGGCGCGGCCCATGCGGGTCAGTGCTTCGCGCAGCATCGGCCAGCCTTTCGGGTCGTGATAACGCAGGAACGCCTTGTGCAGGCGGCGCTGCTCCTCGCTCTTGACGATGGTCACCGCGTCGCTCTTGTAGGTGACCTTGCGCAGCGGGTTCTTGCCTGAGTGGTACATGGCGGTGGCCGTGGCCATCGGCGACGGATAGAACGCCTGCACCTGGTCGGCTCGGAAACCGTTGCCCTTGAGCCACAGCGCCAGGTTCATCATGTCTTCGTCGGTGGTGCCCGGGTGGGCGGCGATGAAGTACGGAATCAGGTACTGCTCTTTCCCGGCTTCCTTGGTGTACTTCTCGAACATGCGCTTGAACTTGTCATAGCTGCCGATGCCCGGCTTCATCATCTGATTGAGCGGACCTTCCTCGGTGTGCTCCGGGGCGATCTTCAGGTAACCGCCGACGTGGTGGGTCACCAGCTCCTTGACGTATTCCGGCGACTCGACGGCCAGGTCGTAGCGCAGGCCGGAGGCGATCAGGATCTTCTTCACCCCAGGCAAGGCCCGGGCGCTGCGGTACAGCTGGATCAGCGAAGAATGGTCGGTATTGAGGTTCGGGCAGATGCCAGGGAATACGCAGGACGGCTTGCGGCACGCGGATTCGATTTCCGGGCTCTTGCAGGCGATGCGGTACATGTTTGCGGTCGGGCCGCCGAGGTCGGAAATGACACCGGTGAAGCCCGGGACCTTGTCGCGGATCTCTTCGATCTCGCGGATGATCGACTCTTCGGAGCGGTTCTGGATGATCCGCCCTTCGTGCTCGGTGATCGAGCAGAACGTGCAGCCACCAAAGCAGCCACGCATGATGTTCACCGAGAAACGGATCATCTCGTAGGCCGGGATTTTCTCCTTGCCATACGCTGGATGAGGAACACGTGCGTAAGGCATGCCAAACACGTAGTCCATTTCTTCAGTGGTCATCGGAATGGGTGGCGGGTTGAACCAGACATCGACTTCGCCGTGCTTCTGCACCAGCGCACGGGCGTTACCCGGGTTGGTCTCCAAGTGCAGCACGCGGTTGGCGTGGGCATAGAGCACCGCGTCGTTGCGCACCTTTTCCACCGAAGGCAAGCGAATCACGGTCTTGTCGCGGGTCATCTTCGGGCTCGCCAGGATCTGCACGACCTTGGCTTCGCTCGGGTCTTCAACCGGACCCTTTTCCTGCTCGATGGCGCAAGCAGCGGTGTCCTGGGTGTTGACGTACGGGTTGATGATCTTGTCGATCTTGCCCGGGCGGTCGATGCGCGTGGAATCGACTTCGTACCAGCCTTGCGGCGTGTCACGGCGGATGAACGCGGTGCCGCGCACGTCGGTGATGTCTTCGATCTTGTGGCCGTAGGACAGGCGCTGGGCCACTTCGACGATCGCTCGCTCGGCGTTGCCGTAGAGCAGGATGTCGGCGCAGGCGTCGATCAGGATCGAGTTGCGCACCCGGTCCTGCCAGTAATCGTAGTGGGCGATGCGGCGCAGGGACGCTTCGATACCGCCGAGCACGATCGGCACATGCTTGTAGGCTTCCTTGCAGCGCTGGCTATAGACCAGGCTCGCACGGTCCGGCCGCTTGCCCGCCAGGCCACCGGGGGTGTAGGCGTCATCGGAACGGATTTTCTTGTCGGCGGTGTAGCGGTTGATCATCGAGTCCATGTTGCCGGCCGCGACACCGAAAAACAGGTTGGGCTCGCCGAGCTTCATGAAATCGTCTTTGGACTGCCAGTTCGGCTGGGCAATGATCCCGACGCGAAAGCCCTGGGCTTCCAGCAGCCGACCAATGATCGCCATGCCGAACGACGGATGATCGACATAGGCATCACCGGTGACGATGATGATGTCGCACGAATCCCAGCCGAGCTGATCCATCTCCTCCCTGCTCATCGGCAGGAACGGCGCCGGGCCGAAACATTCGGCCCAGTACTTGGGATAGTCAAATAACGGCTTGGCTGCTTGCATGTCGATGACCGGTATAAAGGATGAAAAATCGCGGGCGCGGAATATAGCACAAAAATTGATCAA
>NZ_JAOSHO010000635.1 GCF_025917275.1 Pseudomonas agronomica
GCGGGGATAAATCCCCTCGCCACGGGTAGAATGCGTGACATGCAAGTTTCGAGGTTTCAGCGGTGAATCTACAGCAGGGCTTCGTCCTGACCCGGCATTGGCGCGACACCCCGGCGGGCACCGAAGTCGAGTTCTGGCTGGCAACCGATGCCGGCCCCCGGCGCGTGCGCCTGCCGGTGCAGCCCTCGGTGGCGTTCGTGCCGCAGGTCCAGCGCGGCCAGGTCGAGGCGTTGTTGCAAGGGGAAAAGGACGTCGAACTGCGTCCCCTGGACCTGCTGGATTTCGAGCATCGCCCGGTGCTGGGCCTGTACTGCCGGCAGCATGCGCAACTGATGCGCCTGGACACCACACTGCGGCGCGCCGGCGTCGAAGTATTCGAAGCCGACATCCGCCCCCCGGAGCGCTACCTGATGGAGCGCTTCATCACCGCCCCGGTCTGGTTCGGCGGCACGCCATCGGCTGGCGGCCTGTTGCTCGACACCCAGATGAAACCGGCACCCGAATATCGGCCGCCGCTGCGGCTGGTGTCCCTCGACATCGAAACAACCGCCCAGGGCGAATTGTATTCCATTGCCCTGGAAGGCTGCGGCGAACGCCAGGTCTACATGCTCGGGTCGCCGAATGGCGATGATCGCGACGTGGATTTTCAGCTGGAATACTGCGACTCCCGCGCGCTGCTGTTGAAAAAGCTCAACGAGTGGTTCGCCCGTTTCGACCCTGACGCGATCATCGGCTGGAATCTGGTCCAGTTCGATTTGCGCGTGCTGCATGAACATGCCCGCCGGCTGGCCGTGCCGCTGCGCCTGGGGCGCGGCGGGGAGGAAATGCAATGGCGCGAGCATGGTGCGCGCAACAACCATTTTTTCGCGTCGGCGGCCGGGCGGTTGATCATCGACGGGATCGAATCCTTGCGCTCGGCGACCTGGAGTTTTCCGTCGTTCAGCCTGGAAAACGTTGCGCAAACCCTGTTGGGCGAAGGCAAGTCCATCGACAACCCATACCAGCGCATGGACGAGATCAACCGTATGTTTGCCGAGGACAAGCCGGCCCTGGCCCGTTACAACCTCAAGGACTGCGAGTTGGTGACGCGAATCTTCGCCAAGACCGACCTGCTCGAGTTCCTGCTGGAACGCGCCAGCGTCACGGGCCTGCCGGCGGACCGCAGCGGGGGCTCGGTGGCGGCGTTCACACACCTCTACATGCCGCTCATGCATCGCCAGGGTTTTGTCGCGCCTAACCTCGGCCAGCGTCCGCCCGAGGCCAGCCCTGGCGGGTTTGTCATGGATTCCCAGCCGGGGCTCTACGAGTCGGTGCTGGTGCTCGACTACAAGAGCCTGTATCCGTCGATCATCCGCACCTTCCTCATCGACCCGGTGGGACTGATCGAAGGCCTGCGCCATCCAGAGGACCAGGCATCGGTCCCAGGCTTTCGCGGGGCGCGGTTCTCCCGTACACGGCACTGCCTGCCGGCCATCGTCGCGCGCGTCGCTGAAGGCCGGGAGACCGCCAAGCGCGAACACAATGCGCCGCTGTCCCAGGCGCTGAAAATCATCATGAACGCGTTTTATGGCGTGCTCGGCTCGAGTGGCTGTCGCTTCTTCGACCCGCGCCTCGCGTCGTCCATCACCCTGCGCGGTCATCAGATCATGCAGCGCACCCGGCAACTGATCGAAGCCCGCGGGCATGTGGTGATCTACGGCGACACCGATTCGACGTTTGTCTGGTTGCGCCGGGCCCACGGCCAGGAGGAGGCGGCGGGCATCGGCCGGGAACTGGTGGCGTACGTCAACCAGTGGTGGCGTGAACAGGTACGTGATGAGTTTGGCCTGGAAAGCGCGCTGGAGCTGCAATTCGAAACCCATTTCAAGCGTTTCCTGATGCCAACCATTCGTGGCGCGGAGGAGGGCAGCAAGAAACGTTATGCCGGCCTGGTGAGCCGTGCCGACGGCAGCGACGAAATCATCTACAAGGGCCTGGAAACCGTGCGCACCGACTGGTCGCCCTTGGCCCGCCAGTTCCAGCAGGAGCTGTACGAACGGATCTTTCATCGCCAGCCCTATCAGGATTACGTGCGCGATTATGTGCGCCTGACGCTGGCCGGCACGTTCGATGAACGCCTGGTCTACCGCAAGCGCCTGCGCCGTCCCCTGGATGATTACGAACGCAACGTGCCGCCCCACGTACGGGCCGCGCGGCTCGCCGACGAGTTCAACGAGCGCCAGGGCCGGCCTCGGCAGTATCAGAACGGCGGCTGGATCAGCTACGTGATCACCGTCGCTGGCCCCGAGCCGCTGGAAACCCGCAGCGCGCCCATCGATTACGACCATTACGTGACCAAGCAGCTACAGCCGGTGGCGGACGCGATCCTGCCGTTTGTGGAGGATGATTTTTCGACGTTGATTGGTGGGCAGATGGGGTTGTTCTGATTGCCTTTGAGTGATTGGCCCGGGGGGAACGCTCCTTGTGGTGAGGAACCCTGCTCCCGCTGGCCTCT
>NZ_JAOSHO010000636.1 GCF_025917275.1 Pseudomonas agronomica
CCCCTCGCCACGAAAAACACCCGCCAGGTTTAAAGCGCCAACCCCGCCTTGACCCGATATTGGTTACGCACCGGCGTTGCATACTGCAGCACCAGGAACGGTCGCTGTTCCACCGGGCACTCATCCAACCGACGCTGCCATTCCTCTTGGGCCCTTGCCAGTTCTTCGGCACCGAACACCTCGGCGGCCGTCGGGACCTGTAGCTGCGGGTCGGCATCGGCCCATTGGGCATAGGCCAGGTAATGCACCGGGAACAGGCGATAACCGCCAAGGATCTGCCGGTCCATCTCCGCTGCCAGTTGCTTGGTGTCCTCGAACAGCTCGGTGATCGGCGCGGCAAAATTCACATGGACCCGGCCTTTATAACCGGTGATGCCCTTGGCGATGCTCACGTCATCCTCGCCCGGTGCCTTGGTGTAGGTCCCGGTGGTGGCGCGGATGTACAGCTCGCGGGCCTTGGCCTGGTCGCACGGGTCGTATTCGTAGCTGATCGACACCGGGGTCAGGTTCAGCGAGCGGATCACTTCGCCGAACGGCTCGTCCTTGCGGCTCATGTGGAACATCTTGAGGATCGCCGACTCGGTGCGATCGTCACCGTCCTTGGCCCGGCCTTCGGCCTGGGCGATCCAGATCGAGGCGCAATCGTTGCGGATCGAATGGTTGATGTACGCCGACAGCAACTGGTACGCCGCCATCTTTTCCCGGCGACCGGTGATCGAGCGGTGCACGATAAAACTCTTGTTCAGGCGCATCAGGTCGCTGACAAACGGCTTCTGCAGCAGGTTGTCGCCAATGGCGATGCGAGGGGTCGGCAGGCCGGCGTGGTACACGGCGTAGTTGACGAACGCCGGGTCCATCACGATGTCGCGGTGGTTGGCGATGAACAGGTAGGCGTTGCCGGACTTGAATTGCTCCACCCCGGTATACGTGACGCCATCAGTGGCGCGCTCGATAGTGTGATCGACATAGAACTCCACTTTGTCCTGCAACGTGGCGACCGATGTCACACCGGCGAACTCTCGACGCAACTTCTGCGCTATAAGGGGTTTGAGCATCCAGCCGAACGCGCCGGCCAGGCGCGGGAAGCGGAAGTGGGTGAGGATATCTAGAAACGCCTTGTCGCTGAGCAGCCGTGCCAGCACTGCTGGGACTTCACTGTCGTCGTAAGGTCGGATGGCATCGAATTCGCCCATCATGCTCTCTTGTTGGAAACGGCTAGGGTAAGTAAAGGTTCGATCGAAAATACGACAGGGCATGGCCTGGAAGATAAGCCAGACGAAAATAGCCCTGCAAATAGACCGGCGATTATACGCACAAGTCACTTGGGAGACCGCGATGGTGGAAGCCGCTGAGTATGAATGTCCGTATTGTGGAGAAGAAGTAGAGACTTCCCTGGATCTTTCCGCTGGCGACCAGACCTATATCGAAGACTGTCAGGTCTGTTGTCGACCGATCACCTTCGTACTGCAAGTCCACGGCGAGGAGTGGCACCTCGAAGTCTTCAGCGAAAACGAACGATGAGGCGGCCATGCAGCGAATCTACGAGCTGGAAAACTTGATGGAAGGCGAGTTGTTGCAAGGCATGCTCGCCAGCGAGGGCATTACGGCGCACCTCGTGGGCCGCGATCTTCTGGGCGGTGCGGGGGAACTGCCGATGCAAGGCCTGCTCGGGCTGACGGTGGAAGACGAACAGGCGCAATACGCCCGGGAGTTGATCGCCGCGTACAATGCCGCGCTGCCGCTGCCCGGCGATGAACCGGAAAGCTACCCGGGCACGCTGGTCTGTTAGGCTGGCGGCCGTTCGTTCGATCAAGAGTCGTGTTGCCCCATGTGTGGACGTTATGCCCTGTTTCGCTGGAACCCCGCCTTTGCGGCCTTGCCCGGCTTTCCCGCCGACCAGAAGGCCCAATGGAACATTTCGCCCAACGATTCGGTGCTGATGCTGCGGGCCGGGGCCGACGGCCAGCGCGAATTGGCCCGGGCGCGTTGGGGGCTGACGCCGCCGTGGCTGACCGATATGTCCCGAACGCCTGCCCACGCCCGTGCCGAAACCGTCGCTGAACAGCCCATGTTCCGCGAGGCCCTGCGTTTGCGTCGCTGCCTGCTCCCGGCCAATGGATTCTACGAATGGCGCGGCGGATCGCGTAAACGCCCGTACTGGCTCACGCCGGGAGAGGGTTCGTCATTGTTTTTTGCAGCGATCTGGGAAGCGTATCCGGTGCAGGAACAGGTGTGGTTGAGCACGGCAGTCATCACCCAGCCGGCGGCTGGCCAGCGTCGTCCATTGATTCTGGACGAAGAAGGCCAACGACTCTGGCTTGATCCCGAAACACCACTGCATGCCTTGCAAGGGCTGCTGGCGAGCGAGCCGGGGCAGTTGCGCGAGCGGGTGCTGGCGAACATGGTCAACGACCCGAAACTCAATGGGCCGGAGTGCCTGACGCCGGCTTGAGGGTTGTGGCGACAGTCCAACCCCTTCGCGAGCAGGCT
>NZ_JAOSHO010000637.1 GCF_025917275.1 Pseudomonas agronomica
GTCGGCCATGGCCGCGACCTGGCGACGCGGCAAAAAGTCGCCGAAAAACTGTTCGACGTGATCACCGCGCACTTCGCCGACCTGCAAGCCCAACGCCTGCTGGCCTTGTCATTCGAAATGGTCGAACTGCACGAGCAGCTCAACTTCAAGCAAAACAACGTGCACGCCTTTCTCAAGGCGCAGGTGGGCTGACACTCCCTACCCGTTCGTTCCATCGGCCTCTCAGACAAAAAGTATAAAACCATGAGCACAGCCCATACCGCCGACACCCTTGCCAGCATTGCCCGCGACCGCACCCACGGCACCATCACCTGGCGGCTGATGCCGCTGCTGTTGGTCTGTTACCTGTTTGCCCACCTCGACCGCATCAACATCGGCTTTGCCAAGATGCAGATGGGCGCCGACCTCAATTTCAGCGACACCGTGTATGGCTTCGGTGCCGGCCTGTTCTTCGTGGCTTACGCGTTGTTCGGCGTGCCGAGCAACATGGCCCTGGACCGTGTCGGCCCGCGGCGCTGGATCGCCACGCTGATGGTGGTGTGGGGCGCGCTGTCGACCTGCATGTTCCTGATCGACAGCGCGATGGGCTTCTATCTGCTGCGCTTTTTGCTCGGGGTCGCCGAGGCGGGTTTCTTTCCGGGCATCCTGGTGTTCCTGAACCGTTGGTACCCGGCCGGCCGGCGTGCACAAGTCACCGCCCTGTTTGCAATCGCGGTGCCCATGGCCGGAGTGATCGGCGGGCCGCTCTCGGGCGGCATCCTTGAGCATTTTCATGACTTGGGCGGCCTGCGTGGCTGGCAATGGATGTTCGTCATCGAGGGCACGCCGGTCATTCTCCTTGGGCTGGTGGTACTGAAATGCCTGCCAGACAGCTTCGAGACCGTCACCTGGCTGACGCCTGCGCAAAAGCAACAACTGCGCGAGCAACTGCACACCGAAGAACAGCGCAAATCCATCACTTCGTTCTCCGCGATTCTGAACAACCCGCAAGTATGGTTGCTGGTCGCGGTGTATTTCGCGGTGATGCTGGCGGTCAACACCCTGGCGTTCTGGATGCCGACGCTGATCCACGGCGCAGGAGTCGGGAGCGACGGCAAAGTCGGCCTGCTCAGTGCGGTGCCGTACCTGGCCGGGTGCTTTTTCATGATCGGCTGCGGGCGTTCATCCGATCGACACCGCGAGCGCCGCTGGCACCTGTGCGTGCCGTTGCTGATGTCCGCTGGCGGCATCGCCATCGCCGGGCTCGCCCCCGCGAACCCGGCCCTGGTGCTGGGCGGCCTGATCGTCGCCGGCATGGGCGCCAGTGCCGCGCTGCCGATGTTCTGGCAGTTGCCGCCAGCGTTCCTGTCCAACAGCACTCAAGCCGCCGGCATTGCCTTGATCAGTTCGTTCGGCAGCATCGCTTCGTTCTTCGCGCCCTACCTGATCGGCTGGGTGCGCGACACCACCCACAGCGCCAGCCTGGCCCTCTACGCCCTGGCCTTGCTCATTGCACTCGGTGGCTCGCTGGTGCTGCGCACCCAGGCCGCCGTCGTCAACCCTCACTAAGAGACTCTTGTCATGCTCGATCAACAGCTTATCCAGCAAGCCGCCGCCCGCCTCGACCAGGCCGAGCGTTCACGGGAACAGGTGCGCCAGTTTTCCCTGGAGCATCCGGCGATGACCCTCGACGACGCCTACGCCATCCAACGCGCCTGGGTTGCCCAGAAAATCAAGGATGGACGCAAGCTGGTCGGGCACAAGATCGGCCTGACCTCCCGCGCCATGCAGGTCTCTTCCAACATCACCGAGCCGGATTACGGCGCGCTGCTCGATGACATGTTCTTCGACGAAGGCACCGATATCCCCTTCGAGCGCTTTATCGTGCCTAGGGTCGAGGTCGAATTGGCGTTCATCCTGGGCAAACCGCTGAAAGGTCCGAACGTGACCGTGTTCGATGTGCTGGACGCCACCGAATGGGTGATCCCGGCGCTGGAAATCATCGATGCGCGGATCCAGCAAATCGACCCCCAGACCAAGGCGACGCGCAAGGTGTTCGACACCATTTCCGACAACGCGGCCAATGCCGGCGTGGTCATGGGCGGGCGCGCCGTGCGCCCCACTGAAATCGACCTGCGTAAGGTCCCCGCCGTGCTTTACCGCAACGGCGTGATCGAAGAATCCGGTGTCTCGGCCGCCGTGCTCAATCACCCGGCCAAGGGCGTGGCTTGGCTTGCCAATAAGCTGGCCGCCTATGACGTCACCCTGCAACCCGGTCAGATCATCCTCGGTGGCTCGTTTACCCGCCCCGTGGCGGCCAGCCCCGGCGATACCTTCCATGTCGACTACGACATGCTGGGCTCGATTGCCTGTCGTTTCGTGTAAGCGGAGGAACGCTCGATGGATATGCCTGTAAACACCTTCAAACAGCGCCTGCGCAGCGGTGAGGCCCAGATCGGCCTGTGGCTGGGACTGGCCGATGCCTACTGCGCAG
>NZ_JAOSHO010000638.1 GCF_025917275.1 Pseudomonas agronomica
CGGCTGCTTGTGCCTGGTTGGCGGTGGCTTCGGCGTGCTCGACCTGGGCGCGCATGCCCTCCACCGATTGGCGCGCGGCCAGTTGCAGGCGGGCGATCAGTGCCTGGATTTCCGAAGTGGCGCCAGCCGTGCGCTGGGCCAGGGAGCGGACTTCCTCGGCCACCACCGCAAAGCCGCGGCCCATTTCCCCGGCGCGGGCGGCTTCGATGGCGGCGTTGAGGGCCAACAGGTTGGTCTGGTCGGCAATCGAGCGAATGACGGTCAGCACACCGCCAATGGTCGCCGACTCCTCGGCCAGTTGTTCGATCATTTGCGCGTTGCCTTGCACCTCGCCCACCAGCGCATGGAGCCCGGCCAGGCTCAGGCCGATGACCTTCTGGCCATGTTCCACGGCGTTTCCGGCGCTGCGACTGGCATCGGCGGCCTGGCTGGCATCGCCCGCGACCTGCTGGATAGTCGCCTCGAGTTCGCTGAGGGAGTCGCGAATCAGCGCGGTATCGCCCGCCTGGTGTTCGGCGCCGCTGTGCAACTCGCCGCTCAACTCGGCCAGGGCCCGGCTGCTGCCCGCCACCTGTTCGGCGTTCTGGCGGATGGCGCCCACCAGGTCCACCAGATAAGCGCGCAGGCGATTGAGAGAGGCTTCTATATCCTTCAGCTCACGGTTGCTCGCGCCCACGTGGACGTCGCCGCTGAAATCCCCCTCTGCCCAGGTCGACAAGGCCGGAGCGAGGCGGGTCAGTGTCCGGGCCAGGCGCCGCTGGAGGGTGTCGATGAGCAGTGCGATCAGCAGGATGAGGCCGATCATCACGCCCTGGATCATGCGTACCTCGCCCTGGATTCGTCCGTGCTGGGCGCGCACCGCAGGCTCCATCGCATTGATCGCTTGTTGCACGTCGGTGGTTTTCAGATGAGAGGCATCGCTCAGATCCGTGCGTTTCTGGATCAATTCACGGGTGCGGGCCAGTTCCGCCGGGTAACGTCCGAGCAGGCTGTTGAGCTCACGCTTGAGCGCGATACCGGCGTCTTCGGTGGCGGTCTTTTCCTGAGACTCCAAACCCATCATGGCGGCAAAATCGTCGCTGCCCGATTCGCTGCTGGCGGTGACGCCAAGCAAGGGCAGGCCATCGAGCTGTTGGGCCTGGGCACGGATACTGACAAGCTCCCTTTCAACGTCGGCGGCCAGTTCGCTGCGGCCGCTGCTGACCAGTTTGTCCCGGGCGAGGGACAGCCGGCCCAGATGCTGCGACGCGGCGAACAGCGGCGGCAGATAAGCGGGCGCGCCGTTGGCGTACTGGGCCAATTGATCGAGGCTGGCGCTCAGTTCCCGTTCGGCCTGCAACAACAGGGCCTGGGGATCACCGGCCAGTTTGCCGGCGGCCAGCAGGTC
Source organism: Pseudomonas agronomica (assembly GCF_025917275.1). Lineage (GTDB taxonomy): Bacteria > Pseudomonadota > Gammaproteobacteria > Pseudomonadales > Pseudomonadaceae > Aquipseudomonas > Aquipseudomonas agronomica. Next base: position 1,388 of record NZ_JAOSHO010000638.1, read on the forward strand.
GGTCTTGCTGAAGCTATCGAGGCTGGCCAGGCTTGGGCGCAAGGCCTTGGCCAGGTCCGGCGGGAACTGGTCCAGCTCCTTTTGCAGGTTTTCCAGCGCTTGGGTGGCCGCGCTGAGGCGCAGGGCGTCGCCGCTGGCCAGGTAATCTTCGATGTTGCGTGCCACTTCGCCCTGGAACTGCCGCGAAAGGCCCAAGTAGCGCTCCATCATCAGATAGGGACGTTCCAAGGCGATCTGCGACCACCACAAGGTGGCGCCAAGGCCAAGGCACACGGCAACTAAAAGAAGGGTGTTGAGATTGGTCAGCAGCTTCAGGCGCATCAAGGGTCTACCGGGGGCAGAATCGTAAGTGCCTGAAGTTATTGCGTTTGCGTTACACGTTTATGACCGAATCAGTGGATTCCGATGAAAAAGTGGCACTTTGCTTTGATTGCCTGGCGCTCTGCACCCGGTTGCGCCCTGCGTGCTTGGCGCGGTACAGCGCTTCGTCCGCCTGGCTGGCCATCATCAGGCTGTCGGACTCCTCGCTCATCTCCACCACCCCGGCGCTGAAGGTGCACCACAGGTCTTGCGGTTGGGCCGGGTAATGGATTTCGGCAAAACGCTGGCGGATTTCGTCCAGTACCTTGCAGGCCGCATCGATGTCGGTGTCGGGCATGACGATGGCGAACTCTTCGCCGCCGTAGCGCCCGATGAAATCGGTCTTGCGCAGGCGCTGCTTGAGAAACAGCGCCAGGCTCTTGATCACCCGGTCGCCCATGGGGTGGCCGTGGCTGTCATTGACTCGCTTGAAATGGTCGATGTCCAGCATGGCGAAGCTCAGGGGCTTGCCTTCGCGGCGAGCGCGGAAGCTGCAGTCTTCGAGCAGTTGCAAGATGTGGGTATGGTTGTAGAGGCCGGTGAGGCTGTCGCGGACCATCCGCGCCTTGAGATTGCGCGCCCGGGCTGCGCGGTTGCGCACCGTGGTGATCAGGTGTCGGGGCTTGATCGGTTTGGTCAGGAAATCATCGCCGCCTTCGCTCATGGCATCGAGCTGCTTGTCCAGATCGTCTTCGGCGGACAAGTAAATGATCGGCACGCTGA
>NZ_JAOSHO010000639.1 GCF_025917275.1 Pseudomonas agronomica
CCCACCGCGCCATAAGTGATGGCCTGCAGGACGATCTGCTTGTCCTGCTCGGCGGAAACGATGACCACGGGAATGGTCGGCGCCTCGTTGCGCAAATTGATCAGGCCGTTGAGGCCGTGCATGCCGGGCATGTTCAAGTCCAGCAGGATCAGGTCCAGGTCGTCGTGTTCGCGGGTCAGCGCCAGGGCGCTGTCCAGGTCGGCGGTTTCCATCACCTCGCTGCCGGCAAAACCGTCGCTGATGACGTTGTGGATGGCTTCGCGAAACAGTGGGTGATCGTCGGCTATCAGGATTTTATACATGGCCATTCACCTCGTTATTGTCGTGTTGGGGCAGTTGCACGCAGGTCGCTCACATCAGGGAAAAGGTTCGGGGCGGGCGGCTTGCAGGGGCAGGTTGGCCGCCTCCCAGGCGTCGAGGCCGTCGCGGTACCAATACAGATGTTTATAGCCCATGGTCGCGGCGCGTTTTACCGCGTTCCAGCTCAACCAGCAATCGGAGCGGCAGTAAAAGACCAATGGTTGATCCAGGCGTCCGGCGGTGGCCTTGCGCAGGTGGAAACTGAAGTAGTCCTGCCAGGTTGCATCCAGCTCGCCATCACCCGTATTGGCCAGCCACAGGCTGCCGGGAAGGTTGGCGTGGGGCTCGGAGTCGATGAAGCGTCCCTGGACGAAGGGGCGACGGTACACGTCGATGAGCAGCGGGGCGGGTGTTTGCCCGAGCAGGCACTGCAAGGCTTCGGTGTCGAGGGTTTGCGCGCCATCGGCGGAGGCGGGCGTCGGGCTGCGGTATTGGGTAATGCGATAGCCCTGCGGGGAAAACAGCGCAGTGTCGGCCTGGGCGACATTCAGCGCCAGGCCCAGCAAGACGATGGCCAGCAAACGGGGCATGGGATTTATCCTTTTTGTTATGCGCCCATTACATGCCAGGGTCGAGGTCTTGTGAATGCGACCATAGACAGGAAAACCGGTACTAAAGTAGTAATTTCCGACCTGAAGATCTGCACATTGCCCTTGTGGGAGCGAGCTTGCTCGCGAAGGCGGTGGACCAGACACCTCAATGCTGACTGAACCACCGCTATCGCGAGCAAGCTCGCTCCCACAGGGGCCGTGTGTGCTGGACCGTTCAGCTAGCCTTGCGCAACGCCGCATGCTGCGGATTGAACGTCGACACCGCCAGCAGTGCGAACAGCAGCGTCAGCCCCACGCACACGGCCATCGCCAGCACATTGAATTGCCCATACAACGCGAACCGCACCAGTTCCACGCCGTGGGTGAAGGGGTTCACCGCGCTCAGCCAGTACAACCAGGGGCTGGCCTCGAGCATTTTCCACAGCGGATACAGCGCCGAAGACAGGAAAAACATCGGGAAGATGACGAAATTCATCACCCCGGCGAAATTCTCCAGTTGCCGGATCGCATTGGACAACAACAGGCCCAGGGCGCTGAGCATCAGCGCCACCAGCAGCAGCGCCGGCAATGTCAGCAGCAGGCCCATCGCCGGCGGCTGGACGCCGTAGAGCCAGGCGATGGCGAGGAAGGCGTAGACCTGCAGCAAGGAAATCAGCGAGGTCGCGAGCAACTTGCTCGCCAGCAGGAACGCCCGGGGCAGGGGGCTGGTCAGCAGCACGCGCATGCTGCCCATTTCCCGGTCGTACACCATCGACAGCGAGCCTTGCATGCCGTTGAACAGCAGGATCATGCAGGCGAGCCCCGGCACGATATACACCTCGTAGGGGATGTAGGTGTCGTAGGGCGCGATGATGGCGATGCCCAGCGCCGCCCGAAAACCGGCGGCAAACACCAGCAACCACAACAGCGGTCGCACCAGCGCGCTGAGCAACCGCGTGCGCTGCAAGACGAAACGCAGCCATTCGCGCATCACGATGCCGCTGAAACATTGCCAATACGCGCTCATGCGGCCACCCCCGAGGCGGTCAAACGATGGAAGGCCGAGCCGAGGCTGCCGCCGTGTTTCTCGCTCACGTCCTCGGCCCGACCGCTGGCGACGAGCCGGCCCTGATGCACGATCAGCAGGTCATCGCTGGGTTGCACTTCGTCGAGCAAGTGAGTGGTCCAGAGCACGCTGATGCCCTGTTCGTTGCACAACTGGCGAATATGCTGCCCCAAGGCCTGGCGACTGGCCGGATCGAGCCCGACGCTCGGCTCGTCCAGCAGCAACAGGCGCGGTTCGTGGAGCAGCGCCCGGGCGATTTCGACCCGGCGTCGGTGGCCGCCGTTGAGGTTGCGCACCCGCTCGTGGCGCCGCTCCGTCAGGTGTTGGCGGGCCAGCTCGGCGTCGATCCGCGCGCAGCCCTGGCGGCGTGACACACCGTGCAGCGCGAGGTGATAGCGCAGGTTCTGTTCGACGCTCAGGTCCAGGTCCAGCGTGCTTTGCTGGAACACCACGCCCAACTGGCGCAGGGCCTGGCGCGGTGACGTGCGCAGCGAATGGCCGCCGACCCGGATC
>NZ_JAOSHO010000064.1 GCF_025917275.1 Pseudomonas agronomica
CAACGAGGCTGCGATCTTGCCCCTGACGGTTGAGTCCCAAGCGAAAGATCAAGATCAAGATCTAGATCAAAAGATCGCAGGCTTCGCCAGCTCCTACCGCGTTCGGCAGGAGCCAGCCCTGGCTACAGGTTTATCGGTTTTCTCAGGACAGCATTTGCGCCACTGACGGCGCGCCGGCATCAAGGGCGACTTCGCTGACCTTGCCGTGTTCGATGCGGATCAGTCGATCAGCCAGGTCGAAGTAAGCGTCGTCATGGGAGATGACGATCAGCAATTTGCCGCGCTCGCGCAGGTCCGGCAGGATCCGGGTGTAGAAAAAGTGCTTGAACACCGGATCCTGGTCAGCGGCCCATTCATCGAACAGGTAGCAAGGACGATCATCCAGATAGGCGCTGAGCAGCGCCAGGCGCTTGCGTTGTCCGGTGGACAGCGCCAGCGTCGTCAGCTTGCCTTCCTCGATTTGCACCTTGTGGTCCAGTTGCAGGTGGACCAGGTAGTCCTGCGCCTGTCTCACCAGGTGTGGATCGTCGCCATCGAACAGGTTTTCGAACAGGCAGAAGTCGGTGAAGATCGCCGAGAAATGTTGGCGGTAATGGTGGTTGTCCTGGCTTGAAGAGACCTGCTTGTCGAGCATGATCTCGCCGCTTTCCGGGCGGTACAGTCCGGTGAGCAGCAAGGCCAGGGTGGTCTTGCCGCTGCCGTTGCCGCCGGTGATGAACACCACTTCGCCAGCGTTGAGGGCGAGGTCGATGGGGCCGAGGGTGAAATGACCGTCCTCGCGCTCGCGGTAGTAGGTGTGGGTGACCTGGCGGCACACCAGGCTGCGCACCTGGGTTGGCGAGATCGTATCGAGGGTTTCGTCGGCGGTCTGCATCTCGCCTTCCAGGGCGCGGATCTTGTTCAGGGCCACGCTGGCCCGGCCCAGGGTCGGCAAGGCGTGCATCAGTTCCGACAGTGGCGTGATCAGGTAGAGGATCGCCAGGATATAGCCGGTTATCAGACTCACGCTCAGGTCGATGAAATGCGGCGCGGCGAACAGCACCACGCCGATCAGCATATAGAACACCGCATTGCCCCAGTTCAGGACCAGGGCGTAGATGCTCATGCCCCGTACAAAATCGCGGCGGTATTGCTGGCTCACCGGTACCAGCAGGCGGGTGAAGAAGTGCTGCCGGCGTGGATGGTTGAGTTGCAGCTCCTTGCTGCCATCGGTGAGCAGGCGATATTGATTGAACAACTGGTCCTTGAGCTCGCGAGCCCGGGATATCGAGGTCAGGGCCCGGCGTTGCGGCCAGTGGAAGCTCAGGCTGCCCAGGGCGATCAGCAGCAGCGTCAGGCCCAACAAGGGCATGCTCAGCCAGCCCAGGTAGCCGAGGCACGCCGCAATGATCCCGACGTTGACCAGCAGGATCGGCACCAACTCCACCGCCTGGCTGATGGTTTGCGTATCGTCGGTGAGCATCGCCAGCAGGCGATGCTTGCCCAGGCGCTGCAATTGCGCGTAGGGCGTGTCGATCAGCTTGGCGCTCAGGTGCAGGCGCATATCGTTGACGGCGGCCTGGCCCAGGCGCAGCAAGCTGATGTCGGAGACGATCCGCGACACCGCGACCAACGCCACCAGGCCAGCGAAGAGCAGGCCGTCCGCCGGGCGCAGCGTATCGAACGCCTTTAGGCTGTGGTTGATGTTGGCGATCAGGCCGGCCGCCGCGAGGCCGCAAGTCAGTCCCGTCAGCGTGGCGACCAGCAGTGCGCGCCATGAGCGCTTGGCCATGAGTAACAACAGATCCATTTCAAACCGCTCCGTGTGTAGCAATGGCCGTGAGGCGCGCCGCCAATTGTTCGTGCAGGGCGCGTTGCTCAAGGATGGTCAGGTGTTGCGCCGCGATTACCTCGCGGGTCAACGGCCCACTGCTCAGGTCTTCCCAATGCGGGTCGGCGAACTCAGCCTGGGCCAGGGTGTCGCTGGCCCACCAGACATGTACCGGGCAGCTCAACCGCAAGGGCTTGAACGTGGCCAGCAGATGCTGCGTATGTTGCTGGTAGTCTAGCCGCGTCTGCAGGTGCTCCCAACTGTCGCCATCGAGTTGCAGGCCTTGCTGCCGTGCCCACTGGACCAGTTCCGGTAAGCGTGCCGCCGGGGGCAGGGCGTCCAGGTGTTCCAGCAAGGCGGTCATGATCGACGGCGGTAACTGGCGCAACACGGTCTGGCTGTCCGGCGTGAGTGCTTGCGCGGCCGATTCCAGCAGCGCTTGGACGCTGTCTTCCCGCGCTTGATGCTGGTATTGCGAGTCGATGATGCCGAGAAACGCCACGTCCTCACCCAGGCTTTCCAAGCGAGCGGCAGCGGCAATCGCCAGGAGGCCACCGAGGGAAAAGCCCAGCAGGTGATAAGGCCCCTGTGGTTGCTGTTGGCGCAGGTGCTCGACGTAGCACGCGGCAAGGCTTTCGATATCGCCGCCCAGCGTGGTGCTGTCGTCGGTCAGGTAGGCGGCCTGCAAACCCCATAAGTGCCAGCCTGCAAGCGGCGCCAGCAACGTTCGGTAATCCTGGACATGACCGGTGGAAGGATGAAAGCAGAACAGGTTGGCGGCGTCGGTGCCTGGTGCCGACAACCGCACCAGTGGCGAGAGCTTGAGCTCAGCCTGCACCAACGCGGCAAACGCCGAGACGCTCGGGGCGTTGAACACTGCGTTGACGGTCACTGGCGCCGACAGCGCGGTCTGCAAGCGACTGGCGAGCGTCACCGCCGCCAGGGAGTGGCCGCCCAGCTCGAAGAAATCGTCGTCGATGCCCACTCGTTCCAGGCCCAGCACCTGTGCCCAGACGTCGGCGAGCAGGGCTTCCAGCGGAGTGCGCGGCGAGGCGCTGCCGACCGTGTCGAGGACCTTGTCGGCCCATTGCCGAAGGGTCTTGCGGTCGAGCTTGCCGTTGCCCATCAGCGGCAGTGCTTCAACGATCCGCAGGGTGGGCAGCATGTAGTCCGGCAAGCAATCCTGGGCCTGGCCATGCAGCCGGCCGACCGTGGTCGAATGCCCGGGCGCCAGGGTCATGAAGGCGAACAGTTGCTGGCCGAGTTCGCCCCGTGGAATGCATTCCACCGCGGCCTGGGCCACGCCGGGAAGGTCGTTCAGTTGCGCCTGGATTTCGTCGAGCTCGACGCGGAAACCACGGATTTTCACCTGGCGGTCCGCCCGCCCGGTGATCTCCAGGCTGCCGTCATGGCGATAGCAGGCCATGTCACCGGTGCGATAGAGGCGCTCTCCCGGCCGTTGCGCCAGTTCGATAAAACGCCCGGCATTCTGCTGTGCGTCCAGGTAACCGCGAGCCAATTGCGGGCCGGCGATGTACAGCTCGGCCGTTTGCCCGGGAGCGGCCAGCGCTTGCTGCGCGTCGAGCAGGTACAGGCGCATGCCGTCGAGGCGATCGCTCAGGGGAAGGCGGCGGTAATCCACCGCCGGTTCGACTTTGTGCATCACCGCGCCGACGGTGGTTTCGGTCGGGCCGTAGTGGTTGAAGACCGTCAGCGCCGGCGCGAGGTTGCGAATGCCCTGAAGCAGGCGGCGGGAGCAGCTTTCGCCACCCAGGATCAATTGTTTGCGCGGCAACACGGCGGCGCTTTGGGCATGGATCAACCAGGCGTCGAGCAGCGACGGCACGATCTTCAGATGGTCGATCGGGTACTGCGCCTGCCAGGCCGCCCAGGCCTGGGCGTCCATCGCGGTTTCCTTGTCCAGCAGGTGCAGTTCGCCGCCGCTGAGCAGCGCCGGGAACAGCAACGTGTAGCCCAGGTCGGCGGCCAGCGAAGTGACCACCGCGCTGCGTTCGCCCTCCGCCAGATCGAGGCGCCGGGACACACTGGCGACGTAACTGGCCAGTTGCCGATGCTCGACGATGACGCCTTTGGGCGTGCCGGTGCTGCCGGACGTGAACAGCACGTACGCCGCGTCCTGCTCCTGGATCCCCACGTCGACGTTGCTGGCGGGTGCTTGCTGCCAGGTCGCCTCATCGCGCAGGTCGAGGCTGCCGATGCCGGGCAGCGCGGGGGCGCTGCCGGCCGAACCGCTCAAGACGAAGACCGGCTGCGCCTGTTGCAGGATGGCCAGGGAGCGCTGCGCCGGCTGATGCACGTCCAGGGGGACGAACGCCGCGCCACTCTTGAGCACGGCGAGCATGGCCAGGACCATGTGCGCCGAGCGATCCAGGTACAGCGCCACGCGATCTTCGCGACCCACGCCCTGGGCGCGCAGATAATCGGCCAATTGGTTGCTGCGGGCCTGCAATTGGGCGTAGCTCAGTTGCCCGTTGGGGTCGCGCAGGGCCAAGCGCTCGGGGAAACGCTTGGCGCACTCATCGAACTGCGCCGGCACGCAGGCAAACGGCAGTGCCGAGGTACTGTCCTGCACGGCCGCCAGCGTGTTGGCGAAACTCGGCGCCTGCAATGACAGCGCGGCCAGGGGCTTGTCCGGGTTGGCGAGGGCGTCGAGCAACAGCGATTGAAACTGCTCCAGCAGAACCTGAGCGGCTTGCTCGCTGTAACGGCTCGGCAAGTGGCAAAGGTTCAGGCGATAGGCGCCAGCGGTGGTTTCGGCCACCAGCAGCAGTTCCATGCCTGCCGGGATGGCTTGTGCGTCCAGCACCGTGACCGTCGATGCCGGGCTGCCCAAGGTGTCGAGCCGATCGGGCAACTGCCCACCCCACTGGAAGCCGTATTGCGAAGCCTCGGCCGGCAGTGCAGTGCTGACGCCGCAGTATTCCTGCCATTCCGTCGCTTGCTCGCAGAGCCCCTGCAGGTTCGCCAGCGCCTGGGCAAAATGGCTGCCTGCCGCCGGTTGCCAGCGCAGGGGCAGGGGCTTGGCGAACAATCCCCAGCAATCGGCGAGTTCTTCATAGTCGTCGCGGCAATCGTGGACCCAGTTCAAGGTCAGTGCCGGGCTATCGCCGCTACTCAGGCGCTGCAACAGCACGCCCCAGGCCGTCATCAGGACGTGCTCGGGCGAGGCGTCGTGACGTTGGCAAAAACCATCGAGGGCGATGCTCAACTGTGGATCGGCGCCCAGGCGAGTGGTCACCGGGACGTCGCGGCGGTCGCTGCGTACCTGCCGGTAGAGCAGCTCGCTGGCGGCCGGCTCGTCCAGGGCCTGGCTGGCCCAGAAGCGCCGGCCAGGCTCGGCATCCTCATCGGCCTGCAATTCGTAGAGCCAGGCGGTGTACTGGGTATAGGTCATGGCTTCGTCATCCACCGTCGGCGCATCCGTCGCCGCCAGTGCCTGCGCCAGGCGCAGCAGGGTCCCGCGATCCGCGCTCAGTGCCGGCAGTTGCAGTGTCACCCGGTGCAGATGGTCAGCCGTTGATTGAACGTCGACCTCGATGGCATTCGCTGCCGTTGCGACGGATTCGACTATTTGCAACGGCATCAGCAAACCCGGTTCGGGCCGCACCCGCAGGCGCAGGGCCTCGTGGCAAGCGCTCAGGGCGACGAGCCGCTGCTGGAGGCGCTCCAGCGCCAACGGGCCTTTCACTTCCAGTGCCAGGCGCACCGCCGACAACCCCGCCAACCACTGGCTGCGCTGTTGGGGCGAAAGGGCGAAGGCTTCTTCACGTTTCTCGAAGGCGCTCATGCCTGCACCTCCGCAGCCGGCGCCGGCTGTGCTTCGGGCAGGGCCCCGGTCAGTTGTTCACGGCGCATCATCTGGCCCATGGCGACACAAATCTTGCGCTCGCCCTCGAAGGGGTCCCGGGCGTGGGCCACCAGCATATTGTCCAGCATCACCATGTCACCTTTTTGCCAACTGAAACGTACCGCACAGTCTTCATAGGCTTCGCCGATCACTTGCATCACCGCGTCTTCGATCATGCTGCCGTCGCCGTAGTACACGTTGCGGGGCAGATGCCCAGGACCGAACAGGCTGATCAAGTTGCTGCGCACTTCCGGCTCCAGGCAGGCAGTGTGGTGCAATTGCACCTGGTTGAAGAACGACAGCTCCCCGGTTTCGGGATGCGCGACGATGGCCGGGCAATGCTGGGCGATCCGCAGGTTGTCGGGCCCCAGCCATTCCCAGCGCATGCCCGATGCCAGGCATTGGCGCTCGACTTCCTCGCGTTGTTCGGTCTTGAAGAAGTCCTGCCAGCGCACATCCAGCTTGTCGGTGAAATGCCGCACGTAAAGCAGCCCGAGGGCCTTGAAGCGAGCGACGATGTCCTCGGGCAAGCGCGCCAACACCTGCCGGCAATCAACGATGGGCGTGCAGCCGCCACGTGGCGCCGGGGTTTCGCAGTAGAACCATTGCTTGCGTGGCCACTGCGGCAGGTGGGAGCTCTCGTTGTGGAAGAGGATCATGTGCTGTTCCGGATACGGCGTGGAGTGGTAGATGTTCTTGCCGGACGTGTTTTTCGGCAGGTCGCCGTAGGTCCCGTAGAGGTCCGGCTCGATGGCCTGGGCGAACTGCTCGAAAGCGGCGGCATCCGGCAGGTTGAAACCCCGGAACAGCAGGCCGCCGTGGGTCAGCAGTTGTGCATTGATCCATTCCCGGGCTTGCAGGGCCCAGTGCACCGGGTCCAGGTCGCCGAGCAGCGGCTCGATCACCAACGGCAAGGCTTGCCCGGCGTCGAGGGTGCGGGTGCGGACCTGCTCGTGGGCTACCTGGCTCACAGCGGTTGCACGGGTCTGCTTGAGCTTGCTCAGTTTCGACTGCTTGCGTGCGCTGCGGGCCGTGGCCTCGTCAAGCGAAGCCTCCGGTTGCGACGGCGCGCTGGCGCTGTCGGCCTCAAGGCGCCACGACCACGTATCCAACGCTTGGGCTGGGGCCGAGACGATCTGCTCCAGCAGGTGCTCGAAACCTTGTTCGAGACGCTGGACGGTCTGTGCCTGCAGCACGCTGGTGCGATACACCCAGCGCACGTTCAGCCCCTGCGTTTCGTCCTCTTCGACAAACACGGCGAGGTCGAACTTGCTGCTCTCCTGGGGCGACACCAGGTGCTCCACTTCAAGGTCCGGCAGGCTGGCATTGCCGCTGGGCGTGTTCTGCATGACGAACAGCACCTGGACCAGCGGGTTGACCCCTGGCGTACGCGGCGGCTGCAGTTCCTCGACCAGTTTGTCGAACGGCACTTGCTGGTGTTGGAACGCCGCCAGGCAATCCTCGCGCAGGCGTTGCAAGCGTGCCTCAAAGCTTTCCCCCTCACTCAGGCGGGCGCGGATCGGCAGCACGTTGACGAAGAACCCGATGAGGTGTTCCAGAGCCGGATGCTCGCGGTTGGCCAGGTCGGTGCCGACGATAAAATCGTTGGCCCCGGTGGCGCGCTGCAACAGGCTGTTGAAGGCATTGAGCAGGACCATGAACAGCGTCGCCCGTTGCGTTTGCGCATAAGCCTTGAGCACCTGCGTCTGGGCCGCGCTGAAGCGTTGCTCCAGTGCCGCGCCCTGGTAGTCGGGGCGTGCCGGGCGAGGCTGGTCAAGCGGCAGCGGAATCAGGGTTGGCGCGCCGTCGAGCTGGCGGCGCCAGTAATCGATTGCCCGGGCCAGCAGGTGTTGTTGCGCTTCGCTGCGTTGCCAGTAGGCGTAGTCGGCGAACTGGATCGGCAACACCGGCAGCACCGGTGTCGAACCGCTGGTGCGAGCCTGGTACCCGACGATCAGCTCCTGCATCAGGATGCCCATGGACCAGGCATCGGTGGCGATGTGGTGCAGCACCAGTTGAAGCACATGATCGTCGCTGCCCAGGCGCAGCAGGTTGGCGCGCAGCATCGGCGCCTGTTGCAGATCGAACGGGCGCCCGGCCTGTTCATCGATCAGGCGTTGCAGGGTTTGCGCCTGTTCCGCAGGGTCGAGGTGACTCAGCTCGGTCGGTGTCAAGTCGACCATCGGCGCCGGGCTGATGACCTGGCATGGCTGGTCGCCGTGGAGGTGGAACGCGGTGCGCAAGGATTCATGACGCTCGAAGACGGCTTGCAATGCCCCTTGCAGCGCTGTGATGTCCAGGGCTCCGCGCAACCGGATGGCGGTGGCCATGTTGTAGGCGGCGCTAGGGCCTTCGAAGCGATCCAGGAACCACAGCCGTTGCTGGCTGTAGGACAGCGGCAATGGATGATTGCGTGGCGCCAGGGCGATTTCGCCGTCGCCGTCGGCCTCGATCCGGGCGTCGCGCTGTTGATCGACCGCTTGGGCCAGTTGCTCGAGGGTGCCACGTTCGAACAGCGTGCGCAGCGGCAGGTTCACGTTCAAGCGACGGCGAATCCGCGACAACACCTGGGTGGCGAGCAAGGAGTGACCGCCGATGGCGAAGAAGTCGTCGTGCACACCGACTTTGTCCAGCCCGAGAATTTCCTGCCAGAGCTGCGCCAGGACCTGTTCGGTCGGCGTGCGCGGTGCCATGGATTGCGCTTGCACCGTCTCGTCCTGGGGCACGTCCAGGGCGGCGAGGGCGCGGCGGTCGACTTTGCCATTGGCGTTCAGCGGCAATTGCGCAAGGGCCAGCCAGCGGGCCGGGACCATGTAGCTTGCCAGTTGCTGGCCGAGGTAAGCGCTCAAGGCCTGTTGCGCCGACTCGCCGCCCAGGTCGGCCGCTTCGTCGAGCACATACCAGGCCACCAGTTGCAACGCGCCACGGGCGTCGGGCAGCGCCAGCACCGCCGCGCTGTCCACTGCCGGATGCTGCATCAGGCGATTCTCTATCTCGCCCAGTTCGATGCGGTGGCCACGGACCTTCACTTGCTGGTCGCGACGGCCGAGGTATTCGATCACGCCGTCGGCGCGCATGCGGCCGATGTCACCGCTGCGATACAAGCGCGCATCGGCCTGGAACGGGTGCGGGACAAAGGCTTCGCGGGTGCGTTGCGGGTCCCGCAGGTAGCCGCGACCGACACCAACACCGCCGATGCACAACTCGCCCGGCACGCCGATGGGCACCAGGCGCAGCGCCGAATCGAGGACGAACACTTGGTTATTGGCGGTCGGCTTGCCGATCGGCATGTGCAGGCAGTCGTCGGTCGGTGCTGCGGTGATGGGATAGAAAGCGACGTCGTCCGAGCATTCGGCCGGGCCGTAGGCATTCATCAGCGGGATCGCCGGGAAACGGGCGAACCAGTCCCGCGCCAGGGCCGGCGGCAGCGCCTCCCCAGTAGGCAGGAGCCAGCGCAGGCTCGCCAGGGCGTGGTGCGCCTGGCTTTCCTGAAGCATGCCGCGAATCAGCGCCGGCACGGTTTCCAGCAGCGTCAGCTTCTGTTCTTCAACGGCGTCGAGCAGGGCCACCGGGTCGTGGGCCTGGGCATCGGGAAGAATGTGCACGGTGGCGCCGAACAGCGGCGCGGCGAGGAATTGCCACACGCTGATATCGAACGCCGCCGAAGCGGTCTGGGCAATCCGGTCGTGCTCACCCAGGCCCAGGCTCGGGACCTTGCCGAACATGTTGTTGAGCATCCCTCGCTGCTCGACCATCACGCCTTTTGGCGTGCCGGTGGAGCCCGAGGTGAAGATCACGTAGGCCAGTTGATCCGGGCTGTGCGCATAGCTGACCGGCGGCTGCTCATGGCTTTGCCAGAGCGCCTGGGCGATCAGGCAGGTGGGTTGCTTGCACATCTGCGGCAGGACGTTGTCCAGTGTCGCGGTTGCGTCCTCGCACACCAGCACCAGTGGCGCTTCACCGAGGTCCAGCAACTCCGCCAGGCGTGCGTGTGGTTGCTGGATATCCAGCGATTGGAAGGCCGCGCCGACCTTGAGCGTGGCGACCATCATGGTCAGCAGGGCCAGGCCACGCTCGGCGAACAGCGCCACCAGGGTTTCCGGGCCAGCACCTGCGGCCTGCAACGCATGGGCGATGGCATTGGCGCGGCGGTCGAGTTCGGCGTAGGTCAGCGATTGCCCCTGGCATACGGCGGCCAGGTGTTGCGGCCGGCTGCGCACTTGCTCGGCGAACAGCGCCGCGTAGCCGCGCTCCAGGGGGAAGTCGACGTCGCTGCGGTTGCAGTCGATCTGCAACTGCCGGCGTTCCGCCTCGGGCAGCATGTGCAGGCTGCCCAACGGCGCCTGCGGTGTCTCCAGCATGCCCGACAGCAGTTGCACCAGATGCCCGAGCATGCGCTGTACGGTGTCCGTGCTGAAGCGCTGGCTGTCGTAGGACAGGCGAATGCCCAGGCGGTCGCCGGGGTACAGCACCACCGTCATCGGGAAGTTGGTGTGCACGCGGTCTTCATAGATGTCGATGCTGAAGGCGTCCAGTTGCACGCTGCTGATGTCCAGCGGCGCGTTCTCGAACACCACCAGGCTGTCGAACAGTTGCTGGCCGCGCGGCACCTGGCTGCAACGCTGGATGTCCACCAGCGATGCGCTTTCGTGTTCCCGCAGTTGCGCGTTGTGCGAGAGCAGCGCTTGCAGCCAGTCGGCCACTGGCGCCTCGGGGTCGACATCGATGCGCAGCGGCAAACTGTTGATGAACAACCCGACCATTTCCTCCACGCCGGCTAGGTCCGTCGGCCGACCGGCGACGGTGACGCCGAAGAGCACGTCGCGATTGCCGCTGTAACGCGACAACAACAGGGCCCAGGCGCCCTGGATCCAGGTGTTGGGGGTCAGTTGGTATTGCTGGCACAGCTGCTGCAGACGTTGGGTCTGGGCGATGCTCAAGGTCTGGTCGAAATCGCCGACCTGCTCCGGCGCCTGCTCCGGGCGTGCCACGGGGCTGTCCACGTGCAGCGGCGTCGGCTCGCTGAAACCGGCCATTTCGGCCTGCCAGAACGCGTGGGCGGCGGCCATGTCATGGCGTTCCAGCCAGCTCATGTAGCCGCGGAACGAACGCAGGCGCGGACGGGCCACAGGCTCCTGGCGCACGATCGCCTGGTAGATGGCCAACAGGTCTTCCATCAGCAGGCCGAAGCACCAGGCATCGGTGAGGATGTGGTGAAAGCTGCGCACCACGGCGAAACGTCGCTCATCGAGCTGGAACACCCGCAGGTGGGTCAATGGCGCGCGGGCCATGTCGAAACCTTGCAGGCGTTGTGCTTCGAGGGCCTGGTCCATCGCCTGGTGCTGTTGCGCTTCGTCGAGGTGGCGCAAGTCCTGCCAGTCGAACGCCCGGTGGGTTTGGCGGTACACGCATTGCAGTGGCTCATGGTCGTCTTGCCACCAGAACGCGGTGCGCATCATCGGATGGCGTTCGAGGAACAGCTGCCAGGCGGCTTCCATCGCCGGGCGTTGCAAGGCCCCGTCCCAGCTGTAGCGTTGTTGCATCAGGTAGATGCCGCTATGGGGTTGCAGCAGGGTGTGCAGGAGCATGCCTTGTTGCATCGACGACAGCGGGTAGACGTCCTCGATGTTCAGCCAGTCCAGCGGTTCGGCCGCCAGGGTCGCCGCTTGCTTGTGGCACAGCGGGAACGCCTGGCTGGCCGGGCGCAGGCCAGGTGCAGTCACCAGCCCGGCGAGTTCGCCCAGGCGTTGTGCAAGGCGCGGTGCCCAGTCGGCGGCGAGGTTGCCTTGGCTGCGTACGTGCAGGCAGTCATCCTGCCACCAGGCGTCCAGGGTCAGTGGGCACGTCGGCGCCGTCGACGGGCTTGCGGCTTCGACCCGGGCCAGGAGGCCGCGTTCTTCGCGGTGGCTGTCGAGGTTGCCCAGCCAGCGGATGGCGACCGATGCCGCCGGCAGCTCGCGCAGTGGTTCTTGCAGGTAGGTGTTGTCCGACAGGTAGCGCAGGGCGCCATAGTCGACGCCGTATTGCGGGTAGGCGCGCATCTGCGCGGCCAGTGCCTGCAAACGTTGCAGCAGGCTGTCGCCTTCCGGCTGGAGGAAGTACGGCACGGCCAGGGCCAAGGGCCCCAGGATGCGTGCCGGGTCGAGGTCGGCCTCGGCAATCGGCGCATCGACCGGCAGGCGCTCGGTGCTCGGCCGGGCATCGTGCACGCTCAGGGCAACCAGGCCATTGCCGCACGACTCGCGGCACTGTTCGGCCACGGCAGCGGCCAACAGGCTGTTCCAGTCCAGTTGCAGCACTTCGCCCAGGCGCTTGAGTTCGCCTGAGGTGACGGCTGGCAGGGTTTGTTCGTTCACGCTGGCCGGCTGCTGGCTGCCAGGCAGTTGCAGCGGTTCCACGCCTGCGTATTGCAGCCAGTGTTCCCAGGCCTCATCCAGGGCATCGCCCTGGGCATGGGCCATTTGGTGCCGCGTCCACTGGGTAAAGTCTCCCCCGGTGCAGGACAGGCGCACCGGCCGTTGATAACGCAGTTGCGCCAGGGCCAGGTTGAGGTCCGCCAGCAGCAGCGACCAGGACGCTTCGTCCAGGCACAGCGGATGTGCGGCCAGTAGCAGGGAATGTTTGCCGTCCACTTCCAGCAGACGGGCATGCAGGGTTTGGCCGGCGTCCAGTTCCAGGGCGTCGACACCGGCCTGGGCCAGGGCTTGCAGTTTCGCCGGGGCGCAGGTTTCAAGTTTTTCGGTGGTGATGACCGGAGCCTTGGCCGCGACCAGTACCCGTTGCTGCCACTCGCCTTCCGGCAGGGCCTTGAGCGCCAGGCGCAAGGCCTGGTGGTGTTGCTGCAAGGCAACGAGGGCATGGCTCAACAATTCGCCATCGATCGATTGGCTCAGTGCCACGCAACGCCAGGTGGCATGCAACGGGCCTTGTTGCAGGCGCGCCCGTTGCCCGGCGGCCAGCGGCAATTCATGGCCATCGGCAATCTCGTGCGCCACGCCATGGCTCGCATCAGCGCCCAGCACCCGGGCGATGTCGGCGATGGTGCGGTTCTCGAAGAGTTGGCGGGGCGTGAGTTTCAGCCCTTGCTGGTTGGCGCGGGCGATGATCTGCAAGTTGATGATCGAGTCGCCGCCCAGGGCGAAAAAGTTGTCATGCACGCCGACACGTTCAAGCTTCAGGACGTCTTGCCAGATGGCGGCCAGCTGCGCTTCGACTTCATTGCGCGGGGCGACGTGGGTGGCGCTGTCGTCCGTGGATTTTTGCGGGAGCGGCAAGCGCTGCACATCGACCTTGCCGTTGCGGGTGAGGGGCAGTTCGTCGAGGGTTATGAAGTGCGCCGGTACCATGTAGTCCGGGACGCGCGCACTGAGGTCGTTGCGCAGCTTCGTCGCCGAGAGCGACTGGCTGGCAACCAGGTAGGCCACCAGGCGCAGGCTGCCGTCCAGTTCCACGGCGCGGACCAGCGCCTGTTCGATCAGCGGCGACAGGCGCTTGAGCTGCGCTTCGACTTCGCCCAGTTCCAGCCGATTGCCGCGGATCTTGACCTGGCTGTCGACTCGGCCGAGGAACGCCAGTTGACCGTCCATTTGCCAGCGTACGCGGTCCCCCGTGCGGTACCAGCGTTGCTGGTCCGCGTCGAGGTGGAAGCGTTCGGCGGTCAGGTCCGGGCGGTGCAGGTAACCCCGGGCCAGGGCGCCGTTGATCAGCAGCTCGCCCGACACCCCGGTGGGCACCAGGCGACCGTTGGCATCCACCACTTGCAGTTGACGGTTCGGCAGCGGCCGGCCGAGGGCAATGCTGCGCAGGCCCGCAGGCAACTCCGTGGCAATCGCCCCGACCGTCGCTTCGCTTGGCCCATAGTGGTTGAACACCCGCAGCCCGGGTGCGAGACGGTTGACCTGCTCCAGCAGCGTCGGGCTGAGGGCATCGCCACCGAAGACCAGCAGGGCGCGCGGCAACAGGCGGGCATCGGGCAGCGCTTGCAACAGGCCGGCCAGATGACTTGGGGTGATCTTCAGCACATCCACCGGGTGCTGGTCGAAGAGTTCGGCCAGCGCCAGGGGGCTGAAACCGCTATCTTCATCCACCAGCAACAGGCTGGCGCCGCTGCACAGGGCACCGAACAGTTGGGTGTGGCCCAGGTCGGCGGCGATGCTCGACAGCAAGCCGTAGCGGGCCGCCGGAGGTGGATTGAGGATGGCGTGGACCGCCGTCAGGTAATCGACGATGGACTGGTGCTCGACCACCACGCCCTTGGGCGTGCCGGTGGAGCCCGAGGTGTAGATCACGTAGGCGGCGTCAGTCGGGCTGTGGGCCACGGCCGGTGGAGTGCCTGGCTGGGCGGCGATGGCGTCGGCCTGTTCCGCCAGCCACAGCGTCGGCGTGTGCTCGGCCAGGCCTTTGAGCAGGGGCGAGGCGGCAGCGCCGAGTTCGTGATCGCGCTGCTGGCCACCCTCAAGGCCGGCGCCGCCTATCTGCCACTGGACCTCAAGCAGCCCGCCGGGCGCCTGGCCGACGTGCTGGTGGACAGCCGCGCCGCACTGCTCATCGGCGCTGCGCTCCAGGGCCAGGGCCACCACGCTGTCGTGGCCGATGCCCTGGTCGCGCAAGTATTGGCTGAGGCGGTTGGCCCGTTGGTCTAGCTCACGATAGGTCAGGGCGACCTGGCGGTCGCGGACGGCCAAATGTTCCGGGTGGGCGGCCGCCTGCTGTTCGAAGCGCTGGTGCAGGCACGCAGCGGGTACCGGCAGTTGCACGCCACGCCCCTGCGCGAGCAGTTGCTGGCGTTCTTCAGGGTCCAGCCACTCCAGTTCGCTGACCGGATACTGCGCGTGTGCTGTCATCGCCAACAGGATGGCGCGCAATTGGGCCGACAACACGGCGACCTCGGCATCGCTGAAGCGACTGCGGTCGTAGCTGATCAGGTAATGCAACTGTTTGTCCGGCACCACGATCAGCGACAACGGAAAGTGGTTGCGGCCTTGGGTGAGGGTAATGCCATCGACCTGCTGGTCGTTGCTCGGGGCACTGAAACTCAAGCCGCCGGTGTCCTGGTTGAGCGCGTCGGTGACGGGGAAGTTCTCGAACACCAGGATCGAGTCGAACAGCGCTTGTTCGGCGGCGATGCGCGTCATCGACTTGAGTTTGCCCAGCGGCAGATAGGCATGGTGACGCAAGTCGCTGTTGGCTTGCTGCAAGTGTTGCAGCCAGGTTACCAGCGTTGGCTCGTTGGCCCATTGCACGCGCAATGGCAAGGTATTGATGAACAGCCCGACGGTGCTGTCCACCGCCGCCAGGTTCTCCGGACGCCCGGCGACGGTGACGCCATAGACCACGTCGTCGCGCCCGGCGTGTTGGCCCAGCAAAAGTGCCCAGGCGCCCTGGATCAGGGTGTTGAGCGTCAGGTCGTGCTGGCGGGCGAAATGCGCCAGTCGCTCGGTTTCGCCGGCCGTGAGCAGGTTTTCCCGCTCGGCGAACGGTGCCCCCGCAGGCGCTGGCTGGCGTACGGCGAAGGTGGGCAAGGGTGTCGGCTCGCTCACGTCCTGCAATTGCTCGCGCCAGAAACCTTCGGTGGCGGCCATGTCCTGCTCCGCCAGCCAGGCGATGTAGTCGCGGTAAGGGCGGGTCGGCGCCAGGTCGGCGGGGCGGCCGTGGGCTTGTTCGTAGTAGAGCGACAACCACTCCTGGACGGCGATGCCGACGCTCCAGCCGTCCATGAGGATGTGATGGAAAGTCCAGATCAGGTGCCAGCGCTCGGGGGCCAGGCGTACCAGGCACACGCGCATCAGCGGCGAGTCATTGAGCGCCAACGGTTGCGCCCGTTGCTCCAGCGCCAACTGTTCCAGCGCGGCCTGCGGCTCGGCGCGGTCTTGCCAGTCCAGTTCGGTCAGGGGCAATGGCACGTCCTGTTGCACCACCTGATAGGCATCGTCCAGCTCTTCCCAGAGGAACGCACTGCGCAATACGGCGTGACGCTGCATCAGCGCCTGCCAGGCGCCGCGAAATGCGCTCAGTTGCAGCGGACCGTTCATGTCCAGGCTCAATTGCTGGTAATAGACCCGCGAATCCGGTTCATAGACGCTGTGGAACAACAGGCCGTGCTGGGTCGGCGAAAGGGAGTAGATGTCTTCGATGTTGTTCATGCTTGCTTGGTCCATTTCAAAGTCTTGAAAACTCAAGTGAGTCGATCCAGGCGCCGCGCCGGTCCGAAGACCTGCGCGGCGCGGCGTCGCCCGCTAGTTTTGGGAGTTGGGTCTGGTCTTGAGCTTGCCCAGCAGTTTGTCCAGGGATTTCTGGTTCAGCGCCTTGGCCAGCGGGAAGTCCGCCGGCATCAGCGAACCGGCCTGTGGGTCCAGGCAGTGTTCGACCAGCGCCTGCAAGCGTTCCAGCAGGCGAGCGGGCAGATGCCTGTCGGCGTTCGGCGTGACGCTGTGCCATTCGACGCGCAACACGCCGTCCTCCAGCCAGGCCACCACTTCCCGGGCGTGGGTCACCCGGTTGGCGGGAGCTACGTCCGGTGGCGGAGTCAGGCTGCTGGCGCGCAACCAGCCCTCTGGCGTTTGCTCATGCCCCAGGTAGTTGAACAGCACGTCGCCGTGGCTGGCCGGCAATTCGCCGCGCTGGCGCAGCAAGCCATGGCCCAGGCCCAGGCCGGGTACGTCGCGCAAGGCTTGCTTGGCGTTGCGCACCTGATCGCCCGCGGCGCCACTGGTGTTCACCCGCAACGGGTAGAGCGTGGTGAACCAGCCGACGGTGCGGCCGACGTCCAGCCCGGCAAACGGTGCATCACGTCCGTGGCGCTCCAGGTCCACCACGATGTCACGGCATTGCTCGACCTCGGCCAGGGTTGCGGCGAGGGCGGCGATCAGCAGTTCTTCCGGTTGCGTGCGGTAAGCGGCCTGGGACTCGGTCAGCCACTGGTGCGTGCGGCGGGCATCCCAGCGGGCCGACAGGGTCTGGCGCTCGGCGACCGTGGCCACGGGAGGCGGGTTCGCAGAGGTCTGGGCATTCCAGTAGCGCTGCTCGGCGGCGGCTTTCGCTGCATGGACTTGCAGGTGCTCGGCCCATTGCCGATACGAGGTGGTTTTCGCCGGTAATGTCGGCTGCTCGCCACGCTCCAGCGCGGCGTACAGCTGTTGGAAATCCTCCAGCAGCGGCGTCCAGGACACCGCATCGACCGCCAGGTGATGGGCCACCAGGTACAGGCGCTGCGGCGCGCCTTCGAGCAGGGCCGCGGCAAACAGCGGGCCGTGTTGCAGGTCCAGGCTTTGGGCGACTTGCAGCAGTTGTTCCGAGTGCTCGCAGCAGGTCAGTTCGGCCGGTGCCACTGGCGCAATGTGTGCCTGCCATTGTCCGTCGACGTCGATGAAACGCAGGCGCAGGGCATCGTGATGGGCCACCAGTCGATCCAGCGTGGCTTGGACGATGGCCGGCTCCAGGCGACGGTCGCTGTCGGCCAGCACCGATTGGTTCCAGTGCGCGGCCTGGGGTTGCTGCTGGTCGAAGAACCATTGGTGCAACGGCATCAGCGGCATCGACCCGGTCACATCACCTTGTTCGGCCTGGGTCAGCAGCGCCGTGGTCACGTGGGCCAGGGCCGCCGGGGTCGGCGAACGGAACAGGTCCCGTGGGGTGAGCGAATAGCCCTGTTCACGCAAGCGCGAGATCAGTTTCAGGCCAAGGATCGAGTCACCGCCCAGGGCGAAGAAACTGTCCGAAGTGCCGACTTCACGACCGCCGGTCAAGGTTTCACCGAGCAATTCGCCGAACAACTGGCAGAGCAGGCGTTCCAGGTCGTTGCGCGGTGCCGCGTAGTCTTTCCGGGTGTTGGGCAAGGGCAGGGCGGCCAGGGCCTTGCGGTCGATCTTGCCGTTGGTGCTCAGGGGCAGGGCCGGGAGGTGCACCCACACTGCCGGCACCATGTATGCCGGCAGCTCGGTCGCCAGTTGTGTGTCGAGGTCCGCTTGTGCCGTGCTACTGCTGTAGAACGCTACCAGGCGGTTGTCGATGACCAGGGTGCACGCGCCGGTGATGGCCGGCAGGTTCAGCAGGGCCGA